>JBASJP010000247.1:0-3194 GCA_049655345.1 Moraxellaceae bacterium | reverse complement strand
AATGAAAGGCCGAGACTTTTCATCAGCATGGCACCGGCCCACAACACGCCCCAGAACAGCATGACCAGCGCAATGACACTGGCACCCAGCAAGCCGTTACGCCAAGCCTGCTCAAATAAGTGCGGGTAATGCCACCTGCGCTGCGATGCATCCCATGCAGCGACCAGAGGCACCAGCATGAACCCCAGAGTCAATGCCGCCAGCACCTGCCCGAACGCCGCAGGAGGACCACTGTGCTCCAGCGTTTCCAGTGGCATTCCCATCCAGCCGGCATAGGCGCCAAACAGCGCATAACCCACTGCCACGGCGCCCAGTAACACGGCACGGCGCATACGGGAAAAGCCACTGTTTTCCGACAGATAAAATGCGGCGGGCACTGCCAGCACCAGCCAGAGAATCGCCCCCTGCCACATCGGTGCATTTGATGGCCACGCGTTATTCGCGTGGGCATGCCACAACCACCAGAGCAATGCGCCCTGAATGGTTCCAATCAGCATCATGGGGCGGGAAGCGTGTGGAGGCATGACTCGTTCCTTGAGAAAAAACCGGAAATAAAAAGGACCCTTGTTACAGCGTCCTTGTCGAGTCAGCCGGGACGGGCCCTTTGCGTTCGCTGGTCGTCCGTATGCAGGATCAATACAGAATCAATGCACCATCCGGCGTCAACTCAAAACGCGTGACCGCTCCAAGAGTCGCCAGAAACTCGCGCTCCTGATCCATCAGCGCCGTCTGGCAGGCCATCATCGTAGTGGCAATGCCCGCAAAGACCATTGCCCTTCTGCGTGTAGCCACCCATGAAACTGTTGCCAGAGGCATTGCCGGCCACATGCCCCTCCTCAGCAAAGCGGATGGTCATGACTGCTCCGCATACAACCGACTGGTCACAACAATACCGCATCCAGATGAATACTGCAGTGCCTGATACCGGAACAGTTAACCGGCACCTGACGGCGACTACCGGCAGCCCGCATCCACTCGCCGGTCTGGCCAGCCAGCAAGGGATAGGTTAAAAACGGACTATCATGAATCGGGCCGGCACCTGGACGACACAATCCGGCAACATCACAGGGACAAGGCTAACCAATGAATACATGGCGACAACGCATTGCATCCATACTGGAGTGGAGCGACACCGACAAGGGCATGCTCCCCGTCATCATGCTGCTGCTGACAAACAGCCAGTATCTACTGTGGGCGCAATACGCCCTGCACCGCCCCGACAGCGACAAACTGATCCACACCACTGTCATGCACGAGCTTTTGTTTATGGAGCTCTGCCTCACACTGGGCGCAGCCGTGCTACTGGTAATCGGACTGCTGCTGCGGCGCAAGCATCCGGACCTACTGATTTATCAGCTGGTCACCGCCATGTACTTCGGACTGACGCTGGTGGCCGCCAGCAGCTATATCGGCACGCTGCACATTGCTGCCGGCGTGGTACTGCTCGGCGGCCCGGTGTTTGGCTTTATCGTGCTTGACCGCAAGGTGGTGTGGACGACCTTCATCAGCTCGCTGGCAGCCCTTGCCACACTTAGCTATCTGTCTGCCATTGGCACCATTCCGTATGCCTCCGCGTTCAAGACTCCAACAGATGTCAGCAGCGAACTGTTCTGGACCACCAGCTCATGGCTGTTTGCAGCGCCACACATCATATTCATCATCCTGATCGCTGACCAGACACTCAACCGGTGGCGCAAACGCGAAGACACCATCCGCGAACTCAGCCGCACGGATGGCCTCACCGGCACCCACAACCGTCGCAGCATCATTGAAATGCTGGACAAGGAAACAGCACGCACCCACCGTCATGGTCCACCACTGTGTGTGGTGCTGCTGGATCTGGATCATTTCAAGAAAATCAACGACACCTGGGGGCATCCCATGGGTGATCGCGTACTGATTGAAACGGCGCGCCTGCTGCGCAGCTCAATCCGGCAGTGTGATGCCGTCGGGCGCTATGGTGGCGAGGAATTCCTGCTGTTGCTGCCGGACACCTCGTTGCCCGGTGCCAGTACACTGGTAGAGCGTTGCCGTGCCAACCTTGCCGAGCTGGTCATTACCTCCGACTCGGGTGAACGGATTCCCGTGAGTGGCAGCTTCGGGCTGGTGTGCAACGAGCATTACCTGTCCGCCAGCACCGAAATGCTGATCAAGGAAGCGGATGATGCACTCTATCGCGCCAAGGAAGGCGGACGGAATTGTGTGGTCGCGCTGGACATGCATTCACTTGGCGAACTGCAAGCCGCCAGATAGTTTCCAGGCTCGCCCCGGAACAGCACAGGATCAGTGCCATGTTTGAAGCCGCCGAAGTTGGCCACCGCATTTCAAAAGAGGAATACAAGAAACGCGAACCGGAATTGCGCCATGCCTTGCTGCAGGCGCAGTACCGGTTGCTGGAAAAAGGGAATTTTCCGGTTGTCATCATCGTTGCTGGCGTGGATGGCGCCGGCAAGGGCGAAACCGTCAACCTGCTCAATGAGTGGCTTGATCCGCGCCACATCCACACCCATGCATTTGGTGCCCCCACGGATGAAGAGGCGCAGCGGCCGCCCATGTGGCGCTTCTGGCGGGCACTTCCCCCAAAAGGCCGTATTGGCGTGCTGTTCGGCTCCTGGTACACAGACCCCGTCGTCGACCGGGTTACCGGCAAGGCATCAAAGGGCGATCTGGTGCAATCCATCGAGGAAATCCGGCACTTCGAGCAAATGCTGGTTACTGATGGCGCGCTCGTCATAAAACTCTGGTTCCACCTTTCCAAAAGCGCCCAGCGCAATCGCCTGAAGGAACTGGAAAAAGATCCGAAGACACGCTGGCGCGTCACCGAAACCGACTGGGAACGCTTCAAGTCCTACGACAAGTTTCGCAAGGTATCGGAATACACCCTGCGGGAAACCAGCACCGGCGAGGCACCCTGGATGGTGATTGAGGGCGAGGACCCCCATTACCGTTACCTGACCGCCGGCAACCTGCTACTGGAAGCGCTGGAAGCACGCCTCGCTGCGCCTGCAGAAAGGAGAAAATCTGCTGCGGCCCACCTGCTGCCGGAGTTGGACAGCCGTAACGTGCTGAACACGCTGGATTACCGCCCGGCCATGGACAAGAAGGAATATTCGTCGCTACTGGAAAAATACCAGGGCCGCCTGAACATACTCACCCGCGATCCGCGCTTTGCGAAACGCTCCATGGTGGTCGTG
>JBASJP010000246.1:0-10232 GCA_049655345.1 Moraxellaceae bacterium | reverse complement strand
TGTTTTATTGCCTGCCCGGATCGCGCAACGGCGGAGCACCTGCTGGCCACCAGCCCCATTCCGGGCTTTGTGAGTCGTGGCTGCAACCAGTCTCCTGCCCATGTCGCGCTGGCCGCACTGAAACAAGATCCTAGGGGCGTCGCCAAGCGGTAAGGCAACGGGTTTTGATCCCGTCATGCGTTGGTTCGAATCCAGCCGCCCCTGCCATTTTTCCAGTCAGCCGAAAGCACAGTCATGCCCAATCTGGTCCTGTTTACCGGCAACGCCAATCCCGAACTGGCCCGCAAGGTCGCCACTCACCTGCACACGCCGCTGGGCGATGCGCACGTGGGCCGCTTCTCCGACGGCGAAATCCAGATCGAGATCAACGACAACGTGCGCGGCAAGGATGTTTTTGTCCTGCAGTCCACATGCAATCCCACCAATGACAACCTGATGGAAATGATTGTCATGGCCGACGCGCTGCGCCGCGCCTCAGCGGGCCGTATCACTGCGGTGATTCCGTACTTCGGTTATGCACGCCAGGACCGTCGTGTCCGTTCGGCGCGCGTGCCGATTACGGCCAAGATCGTCGCCGACATGCTGACGACCGTGGGCGTGGACCGCGTGCTGACCGTCGATCTGCATGCTGACCAGATTCAGGGCTTCTTCGACATTCCGGTCGACAACATCTATGCCTCGCCCGTGCTGCTGGCCGACATCCAGAAACAGGGTTACGACAACCTGATGGTGGTATCGCCGGACGTGGGTGGCGTGGTGCGTGCACGTGCGGTTGCCAAGCAACTGGACGAAGCCGACCTGGCCATCATCGACAAGCGCCGCCCCAAGGCCAATGAATCGCAGGTGATGCACATCATCGGTGAAGTGAAGGGCCGTGACTGCGTCATCGTGGATGACATGGTCGATACTGCCGGCACCCTGTGCAAGGCCGCTGCCGCACTGAAAGAACACGGCGCCCGTCGCGTACTGGCCTATTGTACGCACGCCGTGCTGTCCGGTCCGGCCATTGCCAACATCAAGAATTCCGTGCTCGACGAGCTGGTGGTGACCGACACCATTCCGCTCACCGAGGAGGCGCTCGCCACCGGTCGCATCCGTCAGGTATCGCTGTCCGCGATGCTGGCCGAGACCGTGCGTCGCATCAACAACGAAGAATCCATCAGCGCGATGTTCGAGGTGCTGTAAGCACCTGCGCATCCGCCGATGACCTGCCGGGCAATCCCGCCCGGATTTGAACCCCGTCAACACCTGGTCGCAGGGTGATGACGGCATAACTGGAGACATCACATGTCCGCCGTTAGCTTTACTCTGAATGCCCAGGCCCGGACAGACGAAGGGAAAGGTGCGAGCCGCCGCCTGCGTCGTCTGGAAGCCAAACTCCCCGCCGTGATCTACGGTGGCAAGGAAGCTGCACAGTCCATCACTCTCGAGCTGAGGGAACTGGTCAAGGCCCTGGAAAACGAAGCCTTCTACTCGCACGTGCTGACCATCAACATCGATGGCAAGCCGCAGCAGGCCGTTATCAAGTCCCTGCAGCGTCACCCGGCCAAGAACACCCCGATGCACGCTGACTTCCTTCGTATTGATGCTGCTCACAAGCTGGTGATGAAGGTGCCCCTGCACTATCTGAACCAGGACACTTGCATTGGCGTGAAGTCCGAAGGCGGCGCGCTGTCCATCATGGCTAACGAAGTGGAAGTGGCCTGTCTGCCGGCCAACCTGCCGGAATTCATCGCGGTGGATCTGAAGGATGTGCATGTCGGCACCAGCCTGCATCTGTCCGACATCACCCTGCCGGCCGGCGTGGAAATCCCGTCACTGGCCCTTGGTCACGATTACGATCAGCCGATCGCAAACGTGCACAAGAGCACGGCCGACGCGTAATCGCGGCCCGATGCACGACAAAAGCGGGGCCTCTGGGCCCCGTTTTTTTATTCAGATGACGCACCAAGACAGCAGCGCACCATGACCACACTTCGCCTGATCGTCGGCCTTGGAAATCCGGGCCCCGAATACGCGGCCACCCGGCACAATGCCGGTCAGTGGTTTGTAGAGCGGCTTGCCGACAAATACGGCATCCGCCTGAGTCCCGAACCGAAATATTTCGGCATCAGCGGGCGTGGCACGGTAAACGGACAGGATCTGCGCCTGCTGATCCCCACCACTTTCATGAACCGCTCCGGACAGTCGGTTGGCGCACTGGCCACCTTCTTCAAGATTCTTCCCGACGAGATTCTCGTGGTACATGATGAGCTCGACCTGCCCCCTGGCACCATCCGCCTGAAAACCGGCGGCGGCCATGGCGGCCACAACGGCTTGCGAGACATCATTCCCGCACTGGCCAACCAGAACAGCTTTCACCGCCTGCGTGTCGGTATTGGCCACCCCGGCGATGCCAAACAGGTATCGAACTATGTACTGGGCAAGGCACCCGCCATGGAACAGGAAAAAATCGAGGCCGCACTGGATGCAGCCGAAGCACTGAGTGATGACCTTGTCGCCGGCAAACTGGCGGCAGTAATGAACAAGCTGACCGGTTTCAAGGCCTGACTTTTTCAGGAACGCATTATCCAGGTTTTTTCGTTAGGTTTTTTCTGTTGGGGAGCGGTAATCGCACCCTGACCTGCGAGGCAAAAAATGGCTATCAATTGCGGTATCGTCGGGCTTCCCAACGTTGGCAAATCTACACTGTTCAATGCACTGACCAAGGCCGGTATCGCGGCGGAAAACTTTCCGTTCTGCACCATTGAGCCCAATACCGGCATTGTGCCCGTGCCCGATCCCCGTCAGGACGCCCTGTCGGCCATCGTGAAGCCGCAGCGCATCCAGCCTGCCACCATCGAGTTCGTGGACATTGCCGGCCTTGTCGCCGGGGCCTCCAAGGGTGAAGGCCTGGGCAACCAGTTTCTGGCCAATATCCGTGAAACCGATGCCATCGCCCACGTCGTGCGCTGCTTCGAGGATGACAATGTCATTCACGTATCCAACCGCATCAATCCGGTCGATGACATCGAGATCATCAACATGGAACTGGCGCTGGCCGATCTTGATACGGTTGAAAAAGCCCTCAAGCGCGTGGAAAAACAGGCCAAGGGTGGCGACAAGGAAGCCCAGGCCCTGAAAGTGGTGATGGAAAAAGTGCTGCCGACGCTCACCGAAGGCCTCCGCGTGCGCACCATGAACCTGAACGCCGACGAACTGGCCATACTCCGCCCGCTCTGCCTCATCACCACCAAGCCGGTGATGTACATCGCCAACGTCTCGGAAGACGGCTTTGACAACAATCCGCACCTGGATGCCGTGGTGAAGTATGCCGAATCAGAAAACGCACTTGTGGTGCCGATCTGCAACAAGATCGAGTCCGAAATTGCCGAACTGGACGAAGCTGACAAAGTGGAGTTCCTGGAAACCCTGGGCATGGAAGAACCCGGCCTCAATCGCGTGATACGCGCCGGCTACCAGCTGCTCGGTCTGCAGACCTATTTCACCGCTGGCGTGAAAGAAGTGCGCGCCTGGACCATCAAGGTCGGCGCCACCGCGCCGCAGGCCGCTGGCGTCATTCACACCGACTTTGAAAAAGGCTTCATCCGTGCCGAAGTCATCGCCTATGAAGACTTCGTGAAGTACAACGGCGAAGCCGGGGCCAAGGAAGCCGGCAAGTGGCGCCTGGAAGGCAAGGAGTACATCGTCAAGGACGGTGATGTGATGCACTTCCGCTTCAACGTCTGAGCCTGGCACTACCCGCCAGAACTGGCCGTATCCGGGCGGCCTTTTCCGATTGCCTCGCCCTGCCGGTCACGCCGGGGCGGGGCAACCGCGACAACCCTCTGCCACACCCGCTCCAAGCGCCTTCTCATCCCCGCCAGCATCCCCCGCATCATTTCAGTGCGCTTCCTTGCGCAAGGTCAAGGTTTGACCTACCTTAAAAGCCTAGGATCAGGGTGCGACAAAATGTCGCAGGTGCGGTTTTGTCTTGCCCGCTGGGTCTGCAACCGACGATCGAATTCACAGTCACGGGAGTGATGCGTTCATGAAGGACAACAAAACGAACCCGGTCGACGACATGCCTGGCATGAGCCGCCGCAAGTTTCTTAATACGGCGGCGCTGACCGGTCTTGCCGGTGCCGGCCTGTCAGTCGGCCTGTCTGCCTGCAGCAAGGAAGACAAGGACAAGGAAAAAGGGGGCGCACCTGCCGCTGCCGCCGGGCATTCGGTACACCTGAAGCCGGGCGAGCTCGACACCTATTACGGCCTGTGGTCCGGCGGCCACACGGGTGACTTCCGCGTGCTCGGCCTGCCGTCCGGCCGCGAACTGCACCGCGTTCCCTGCTTCAATCCGGACGCACTGGTGGGCTGGGGCATCACCAACGAATCCAAGGCCATCATGGGCACCAAGCCGGATGGCAGTCTCAAGTACACGGTTGCCGACACCCATCACACCCATGCCTCCTACAAGGATGGCAACTATGACGGCCGCTATGCCTGGATCAATGACAAGATCAACAGCCGCATGGCCCGTATCCGCCTCGACTACTTCATCTGCGACAAGATCACCGAGATCCCGAACATCCAGGGCTTTCATGGCATCTTCCCGGACAAGCGCGACCCGGTAGACCCGAAAATCAACTACACCACCCGCGTGTTTGCAGGTTCCGAGTTCAGCATTCCGCTGCCAAACAATGGCAAGGATGCGGACGTACCTGAGCAGTACCATTCGCTGTTCACCTGCGTCGATGCCGAGACGATGGAAGTCCGCTGGCAGGCGTTGATTGATGGCAACTGTGACCTGGCTGCAACTTCCTTCGATGGCAAGCTGGCCGCCACCAACCAGTACAACACCGAGATGGGCACGCACTACGAGGACATGATGTCCGCCGAACGCGACCGCTGCATCTTCTTCAATATCGCGCGTATCGAAGAAGCGGTGAAGGCAGGCAAGAGCCGAACCTACGGTGACTCAAAAGTACCGGTGGTCGACGCCACTGTTGCGGCCAACAAGGACCCGAAGACGGCACTGGTTGCCTATGTATCGGTGCCGAAAAACCCTCACGGCGTGAACGCCACCCCGGACGGCAAGTACTTCATCTGCGCCGGCAAGCTCTCCCCCACTGCCACCGTGATCGAACTGGCCAAGGTGCTGGACTGGTTTGACGGCAAGCTGGCCGAACTCGACAAGGCCATTGTTGCCGAAGTCGAAATCGGCCTCGGCCCCCTGCACACGGCATTCGACGGGCGCGGCAATGCCTATACCACCCTGTTCCTGGACAGCCAGGTGGTAAAGTGGAACGTGGAGGCGGCGATCAAGTTCCATGCCGGCGACAAGAAAGCCAACTACGTGGTGGATCGCCTGGATGTGCACTACCAGCCTGGCCATATCAATGCCTCGCAGTCGGAAACCATGTTTGCCGATGGCAAGTGGCTGTGTGTCGGCTGCAAGTTCTCCAAGGACCGTTTCCTGCCGGTGGGCCCGCTGCATGCTGAAACCGAACAGCTGGTCGACATCTCCGGCGACAAGATGGTGCTGATGGCGGATCACCCGGTTCGACCGGAACCGCACGACTTCATCATCTTCAAACGCGAGCTGCTGCAGCCGAAGCAGGTCTACAACATTGATGACTTCCCGAATGCCATCAAGGACCCGAAAGAGGCCGGCGTATTCCGCAACGGCAAAAAGGTCACCGTAAAGATCACCTCACAGGCCCCGGCCTTTGAGCCGCGCGAGTTCAGGCTCAAGGTAGGCGATGAGGTCACCATCATCCTGACCAATCTGGACAAGGTCGAGGATCTGACGCACGGCTTCGCCATTCCGAAGTACAACGTCAACTTCATCGTCAATCCGCAGGAAACCAAATCAGTGACCTTCAAGGCCGACAAGCCGGGCGTGTTCTGGTGTTACTGCACACACTTCTGTCATGCCCTGCACCTTGAAATGCGCAGCCGCATGATCGTGGAGGCGTAAGCCTTTCTGTACCCGTGCGTTGACACACAGGAGGCGGGTGCCTCCTGTGTGTCTGTTCCACCCGCCGCCCTGACCGGCACCACGCCAGGGATTGACCAAGGGCAATGACAGTCTGCCCGCTGCTGGCCAGACTCCGGATCACCCTTCATCGGAGTGCATGCATGAGATTGTTCTCCGCTTTGCGCCACGCCGTGGTGACAGCTGCCCTGGCTTTCGCCCTGACCCCGGCCACCCATGCAGACTCGGCCTATCAGGCCGCCCTGCCCGCCGACCTGCACACCAATCCCGCCCTGTGTTCCCTGGTGCCCTGCAACGACGTTCTGCCAGGTGCCACCTCATTCTCGACACGCAAGGGCAACCCTTCCTACGTCGAGGGCTATACGGACGCCAACGGCCAGCGCACGCTCGCCGGTTACGTCATGCTCTCCTCGGACATTACGGACACCCCGGCCTATTCCGGCAAACCCGTCGTCACCCTGATCGGCATGAACCCCGCAGGACGCTTTGTCGGTGTCAAAGTGCTCAAGCACTCGGAACCCATCCTGCTGCTCGGCATCCCCGAGTCCTCCCTGACTGCCTTCAACAACCAGTATCTGGGCAAGTTTGTCGGCGACAATATCGAGATTGGCCGCTCACGCCCTGAGGAAGACATTATCGGCCTGGATGCCATTTCCGGGGCCACGGTCACGGTCATCGCCCAGAATCAGGTGATGATGGCCTCCGGCACTGCAGTGGCGCGGCAGGTCGGCATCCTGCAGCCCACCATCAGGCCCCAGGCCACATTCACTGATACCGCCAGCACACTGGACTGGGCAGCCCTGGTAAACGACGGCGCGGTACAGCGTCTGACGGTGAAACCGGAACAGGTGGGATTGCCACGTGGCCCGGAGCCCTTTATCGACCTGTGGTTTGGCTACCTGAATCACCCCGGGATCGGCCGCGCCATTCTCGGCGAAAGGGGCTGGCAAGACCTGATGGCGCGCCTCACGCCGGGGGAGCATGCCATTTTCGTGATCCGGACTGCGGGCATCGAGTCCTTCAAGGGCTCCGGCTTTGTGCGCGGCGGCATCTACGACCGTGTCCAGGTTCGCCAGGGGCAGGATGCGTTCACCTTCCGCGACACGGATTACCTCAACCTCTACGGAGTCGTCGCAGCCGGCTCGCCGGGCTTCAGCGAATCCGGCATTTTCATCGTGAGGTCGCCGTCCTTCTCCGGCGCCTTTCCGTGGAAATTCACTTTCCTCGGCAACCGTGTCGACCGTGAAACCGGCGCCCGCACCTTCATCAACTTCGACCGCGAATACTGGCTGCCGGCCAGCTATCTGGAAGGGGGCCGGCCCAAGGTCATCAAGCCGGATGCTCCCTGGGTCAGGGTCTGGAAAACGCGTGCGGTGGAAATCGGCCTGTTTGTTGCCCTGCTCATCGGGGTGGCGGTCGTTTATGCCAACCGCGACAAGCTGACCCGGATGTCCCGCCGCAAGCACAAATGGCCGGTGGATGCCTTCAAATACACATTCTGGCTGCTCAGCATCTTTTTTGTGGGATTCCACCTGATGGCGCAGCCATCCATCACGCAGGTGCTGACCTGGTTCCACTCCCTGCTGTTCCAGTGGCAATGGGAGCTGTTCCTTTCCGATCCCTTCATCTTCCTGTTCTGGATCTTCATCGTTGTCACCGTATTTGTGTGGGGCCGCGGCCTGTTCTGCGGCTGGCTGTGCCCGTTCGGCTCGCTGTCGGAGCTGCTCTACAAGATTGCCGGCAAGATCGGCCTGCGCCGCTTCCAGTTCATGCTGCCGATGGCGCTGCACAACCGGCTGAAGTGGGTGAAATACGTCGTCTTCCTGGGCCTGCTGGCCGTGTCCCTGTTCTCGATGGGGCTGGCCGAGCAACTGGCCGAGGTCGAGCCGTTCAAGACCACCTTCCTGGTCGGCCTGCTCAACCGCAGCTGGCCCTATACCCTGTTTGCCGGCGGCCTGCTCGGGCTCTCGATCTTCACCGAGCGCCCCTTCTGCAAGTATCTGTGCCCGCTGGGAGCAGGACTGGCCATGCCGACGACGTTCCGCTGGTTCGGACTGAAGCGCAAACAGGAGTGCAGCACCTGCAAGGCCTGCGCCAAGGGCTGTGGCTCGCTGGCCATTGATGCCGATGGCCGCATCGACCAGCGTGAGTGCATGCTCTGCATGGACTGCATGGTGCTGTACACCGATGACCACTCCTGTCCTCCGCTGGTCCACGAACGCAAGCGGCGCGACAAGGCCGGGCTGCCGCTGACACCGATTGATGCCAACGGCTATTTCATTCCGGTAGTCATGCTGTCGGATGAGGCCCCGGCGGTGCAACCGGCGACAGGCGTGACCCTGGTTGATCCGCGCATGATGACGGCACCGGCACACCCCTCCTATGAGCGCCGCAGCAGCATGGCCAGCCGCCTTGCCGCCGAGGCCTGGGATCATCTGTGGCCCTGGAGCCGGAGCGGCTTCAGGCAGCATCAGGTAATCCAGGCGGCCGGGCTGGCGCTGGCAGCGGCGGCCAGCGTAGTCTGGGTCCTTGCGTCCATGGGCTACCTGACCTCCGGGGCCATTATTGGCTGGTGGTTCGGGTGGAGTGTGTTCGAGGTCATCGTCCGCCAGGGTTCAAAGCGTTACGTCAAGGAGGGGCCGTGGTGGGGTCAGCACTATCGCGAGGCCAGCCTGATGGACATGATCTGCTATGTCGGCTTCAAGAACCTGCTGATTGGCGCCACACTGTTCCTTGGACTGAAGTCGGCCGGCCTGCTGGTGATGTGAAAGGATATGTCCCGATGACGGCTCACCCCGGATCTGTGTTGTCCCGTGCTTGCGCCGTGGTTGTTGCCTGCCTGCTGTTTTCCTGCCCCGGCCGCGTCATCGCTCTGACCGTACCGGTGGCCCCGGGAGAGTCCATTCAGGCCGCCATTGATCGCGCCGCACCCGGTGACATCATCCAGATTGAGCGCGGCCACTATCCGGGCCAGCTGCGCATCGAAAAACCGTTGACCCTGCGCGGCATCAACCGCCCCACGATTGACGGTGAACTGGTTGCCAACACCATCAGCGTGAAAGCCGAACATGTCACCATCGAAGGACTGATTATCGCCAACTCCGGCAATGAAACCCTTCACCAGCACGCCGGCATCTATATTTATCCCGGCTCACATCATGCCGTGGTACGGCACTGCGACTTCAGCTACACCCTGTTCGGACTCTGGATCGAGAAGGCCAATGATGTGCTGATCGAAAACAACCTGATCACCGGCAAGCGCGACTTCAACTCGCCGCAGCGCGGCAACGGCATCCAGCTCTACAACACGCGGCGCGCGCGCATCATCGGCAACAACATCAGCTTTGTGCGCGATGCGATTTATGTGGATGTCTCCCACGATGCCGTGTTCCGCGGCAACAAGTTGCACCACAGCCGTTATGGCACGCACTACATGACCTCTTACCGCAACCTCTGGGAAGACAATGACACCTGGCACAACCGTGGCGGACTGGCACTGATGGAAGTGCGTGATCAGGTGGTGCGCAACAATCGCGCCTGGGGCAACTCCGACCACGGCATCATGCTGCGCTCCATTCAGGACTCCGTGATTGAAAACAACGTGGTTGCCGGCAACCAGCGCGGATTTTTCATTTACGATGCCGAATACAACCAGCTGCGCAATAATGCGATCATCGACAATGTGGTCGGCATCCATCTCTGGGCGGGTTCGAAAAACAATGCCGTTGAAGGCAATGACTTTATCGCCAATCGCGAGCAAATCCGTTATGTCGCCGCACGCGACATGATCTGGGGTGAAAAGAAGGGAAACTACTGGAGCAACTATGTGGGCTGGGATCGCAACGGTGACCACATCGGGGATGTCCCGTATGAAGCCAACGACATCGTCGACCGCCTGTCATGGCGTCACCCGATGATGAAACTGCTGCTGGCCAGCCCGGCCGTGCAAACCCTGCATCTGGTCGCACGCCAGTTCCCGCTGTTACGGGCCCCCAGCATTATTGATCCGCATCCGGCAATGCAACCGCACAATCCTGACTGGAGCCAATGGCGTGGCAAATATTTCCCCCGCTCCGAATAAGCCGGACACCCCGGTCATCGTCACGCAAGGGGTGCACAAGCACTACGGCCCGATACATGCGGTTGATGGCGTTGACCTTACGGTGCAGCATGGCGAACTGTTCGGCCTGATCGGCCATAACGGTGCCGGCAAGAGCACGCTGTTCAAGATGATGCTCGGCCTCATCCCCCTGAC
>JBASJP010000245.1:0-1968 GCA_049655345.1 Moraxellaceae bacterium | reverse complement strand
CAGCCTGCTCGGCTACTCCGAACAAAGCGCCTTCAACCGGGCCTTCAAACGCTGGTTCAAATGCACGCCGGCAGGTTACCGGCAACAGATACAGCAAGGTCAGCGCGTCTAGGCATCAGGGCCGGGCGTCAATATATATCAGGTGCCGGTTTTTCTTCACAATCGCCGGCCCAATACCCTTGACCTGCTCCAGCTGATCAAGCGAGCGAAAACCACCGTTAGCATTGCGATAATCAACAATCGCCTTGGCTTTTTTCTCGCCAATTCCGTTCAGTCGCCGGGACAACTCACGCGCATCTGCCGTATTGATATCAACCCTTCCCTCACCAGGAGCCGGCAGTTTCATGACACGCAATACCGGCTTGTCTGATGCAACACTCTCGGCGCCGGCAACCAGCACAGGCATGATCAAAAAAACGAGAAACAAAAACTGACGACACATGACAACTCCTCCATAAGCACTGATTGCGTCAATTGAAAGGCCGCCATCCTGGCGGCCAGTAAACCTTCAGCAGGCCTCAAACCTGCCGTGTAATCATTGCAAACGCCAGATCACCCGACGCATCCAGCCGGGGAACCCGCACGATATGTCCATTACCCGGGGCAACATCAATTGCAGCACCCTGGGTATTCTCCAGTGCCGCCAGCGTAAAATGCTGATTACCCGTCGGGGTCATCAACATCAGGTTATCACCACGGGAAAACCTGTTTTTGACGTCCACTGTCAGCCAGCGATCAGTTGCATCTATCACCTCGCCAACCAGCTGCTCCGTTCCCAGCAGGGAGCTGCCCTGTTCATACTGCTGGTATTCGGCAGGCGGATGACGCCTGAAGAATCCTTCGGTATAGCCACGATTGGATAATGCCTCCAGCTCGTCCATCAGTTGCATGTCGAAAGACTTGCCGGCAAGCGCGTCATCAATCGCCCGACGATAGACCTGTGCTGTGCGTGCCACGTAATAAGGGCTCTTGGTCCGCCCCTCGATTTTCAGCGAATGCACACCAATACGCATCAGCTCACCAACATGCTGAACGGCACGAAGGTCTCGTGAGTTCATGATGTAGGTGCCATGCTCATCTTCATAGACCGGCACAAATTCATCCGGCTGTTTGGGATCACGCAGCAGGATTTCTTTCGGCTCTGCAGGATCATGCTGACCAGCGGCCAGATTCCTGACAGGAATCATGTCGCCCGTACTGTCGGTTGCATGGGGCACCGTGTTGTATTCCCAGCGACAGGCATTTGTACAGGCACCCTGATTGGCATCACGGTGATTCATGTAGCCCGAAAGCAGGCAGCGTCCGGAATATGCCATGCACAATGCACCGTGCACGAACACCTCAAGCTCCATGCCCGGGACCTTGTCATGAATATCGGCAACTTCTTCCAGCGCAAGCTCACGCGACAGGATCACACGTGAAATCCCCTGACGCTTCCAGAACTCCACCGTTGCCCAGTTCACCGCATTCGCCTGCACCGAGAGATGTACTTCCTGATCAGGCCACTGTTCCTTTACCAGCATGATCAGCCCGGGATCAGACATGATCAGGGCATCAGGAGCCAGCTCGATGATCGGCGCCAGATCACGCAGGTAACTGCGCACCTTGTCGTTGTGTGCGGCAATATTCGAGGCCAGATAAAACTTTTTACCTTGCCGGTGCGCCTCATCAATACCTTCCTGCAGGGCAGCCACATCCTTGAAACTGTTGTTACGCACACGCAGCGAGTAACGGGGCTGCCCGGCATAAACCGCATCGGCCCCGTAAGCAAAGGCGTATTTCAGATGTGTCAGCGTACCCGCAGGCGACAACAGTTCAGGCTTGAGCATGGCGCTCGCTCCGGTCAGCAATGAATGAAACGCAGCAATGTCTTCAAAAACAAATAGGCCCGAGCATTTCTGATCAGGCCTTTTCCATATTCTTTGGTCGGGACGGAAGGATTTGAACCTTCGACCCCTTGCACCCCAT
>JBASJP010000244.1:0-2173 GCA_049655345.1 Moraxellaceae bacterium | reverse complement strand
CTGATGATTGCGGCGCTGATGGATGTGTTTTACACGCGTATTTACTCGCTGCTGATCGGCAAGATGCACGGGGTGCGTGAGCTGGGTTTTTACAACCGCGCCGATGGTGCGCGTGAAATGCCCATGGGTATTCTGGGCAGCCTTCTGGCCAGTGTGGCCTTTCCGGTGTTTTCGGCTGCGGCTGGCGACAGGGAGCAGTTGCGCAAGGGGGTACGGTTTTCCATTCGCAGCATGATGCTGCTCAACATTCCCATGATGCTGGGCCTGATGGCCGTGTCGGGGCCATTGATCGTGGGCCTGTTTGGCCAGAAGTGGCAGCCGGCGGTGCCAATCCTGCAGGTGATGTGTCTGGCCAGCCTGTTCTGGCCGCTGCTCATGCTCAACCTGCAGGTACTCAAGGCACAGGGGCACTCGCATCTGTTCTTTCGGCTGGAGGTGTTCAAGAAAGTGCTGGGCACACTGTTTCTGGTGGCGGGGGCCTTTTTCGGGGTGTTGGGCATTGTCTGGAGTACGGTGTTGTTTACCCTGATCGCCTTCCTGATCAATGCACATTACACGGGCAGGTTTCTGGACTATGGCCCCCGTGCCCAGATCAGGGACTGCCTGCCGGTACTGGCCCTGGCCGTGCCCATGGCCCTGCTGGTGGGGTGGTTGGAGCAGCGCTGGCAGACGGACATGGCACTGCTGGAGTTGGTGGTGCTGGCGGGCGTGGGGGCAGGCATGTTCCTGTCGATGGCCTGGCTGCTGCGGTTGCCCCACCTTGCCGAAACCATCAAATGGTTCCGTTCCCGGCCTCGCTAGCCGGATGGGGCCCCCTTGCCAGGGATGGCCCACTATTGGTGCCGTTTTGATACCATAGAGCATCTATGCGCGGGCGGTAGGCCTGTGCCCTCTTATTCATTGCCTGGATGCATCTTTCCATGAAAATTCTGGTGACTGGTGGAGCAGGGTTTATTGGCTCGGCGGTGATTCGTCACATCATTGGCAACACCACGGACAGCGTGGTGAATGTGGACAAGCTGACCTATGCCGGCAATCTGGAATCGCTGGTGTTGGTGGATGCAAATCCGCGTTATGCCTTTGAGAAGGTGGACATCTGCAACCGTGCAGAAATGGACCGTGTGTTTGCACAACACCAGCCCGATGCGGTGATGCACCTTGCGGCAGAATCGCACGTTGACCGTTCCATTGACGGCCCGGCGGCATTCATCGAAACCAATATCGTGGGCACCTACACATTGCTGGAAGCAGCCCGTCAGTATTGGTCGGGCATGGAGGAGTCGCGCAAGGCGGCGTTCCGCTTTCATCACATCTCTACCGATGAGGTGTACGGCGATCTGGAAAACCCGGAAGACCTGTTCACCGAAACCACGCCCTATGCACCCAGCTCGCCGTATTCGGCCAGCAAGGCCAGTTCGGACCATCTGGTGCGTGCGTGGCGTCGTACCTATGGCCTGCCTACGCTGGTCACCAACTGCTCCAATAATTACGGCCCGTACCATTTTCCGGAAAAACTCATTCCGCTGATGATCCTGAATGCGCAGGAAGGCAAGCCGCTGCCGGTGTATGGCAAGGGCAACCAGGTGCGTGACTGGCTGTATGTGGAAGACCATGCCCGTGCGCTCTACAAGGTGGTGACCGAAGGTGTGGTGGGTGAGACCTACAATATTGGTGGCCACAACGAAAAGCAGAATCTGGATGTAGTGCATACACTGTGTGCATTGCTGGAAGAGCTGGCCCCCGACAAGCCGGCAGGTGTAAGCCGCTATCTGGATTTGATCACCTATGTAAAAGACCGTCCGGGCCACGATCTGCGTTATGCGATTGATGCGTCAAAAATACAGCGTGAACTGGGCTGGGTGCCGGTAGAAACATTTGAAAGCGGTATTCGCAAAACGGTGGAGTGGTATCTCGCCAATACCGAGTGGGTGGCGCACGTGAAGAGTGGCAGCTACCAGCAATGGGTGGACAGCAATTACGCCAATCGGGATGTGGTCAGTAATTCAATCAGGGACGAACAAAAGGACAAACAGGCATGAAAATCCTGCTGCTTGGCAAGAACGGTCAGGTGGGGTGGGAGTTGCAGCGTGCGCTGGCCCCGCTGGGCGAGTTGATTGCGCTGGATCAGGCAGGTGAAGAAGGGCCTTTGGGGTTTTTGTGTGGTGATCTGTCT
>JBASJP010000243.1:0-2786 GCA_049655345.1 Moraxellaceae bacterium | reverse complement strand
GACGTCGACAGTGCAAAGACAATGGTCGCGACACCAAATACCGCGACGGCGCCAAACATGATTTTTCCCACCTGGCGGTCCAGCGGAAAGCGCACCAGCCAGACCGACATCAGCAACGCGCCTGCCGCAGGCGCAGCACGTAACAGCCCCAGCCCCCACGGGCCGGTGTGCAGGATGTCGCGGGCAAAGATCGGTAGCAGTGCGGTGGCGCCGCCAAGCAACACGGCAAACAGGTCCAGCGAAATGGCACCCAGCAGCACGGGGTTGCGGCGGATGAAGGCGATGCCGGCAAACACCGAGCTGTCTTCCTTGCTGACCGGCGCTGGCGGGGTGTGCGTATAGGCCACCATGCCGAGCAGCACGGCCGAGAGCGCATACATGAGTGCGGTGATGCTGTAGACCGTTTCGGCGCCGCCAACATAGGCCAGGCCGCCCAGTGCCGGGCCACTGATGATGGCGGCCTGCATGGCGGCACTGGAGGCGCTGACCGCACGCGGCAGGTCGTCGGTGCGGACAATGGCCGGCAGCATGGCGGACAGCGTGGGTGAGCCAAAGGTCTTGGTGATGCCGAGCAGGAAGGCGGCCACAAAAATGCCTTCGCGCGAAATCCAGCCCTGCCAGCTGGCCACCCCCAGTGCTGCAGCAATCAGGCACTGCGCCACATTGCACAACTGCACGATGCTGCGCCGGTTGTAGCGGTCGGCCACGTGACCGGCCACCAGCACGAAGAGGAGGGCCGGCAGGAAGCCCACCAGTCCCACCATGCCCAGATCCAGCGCGCTGCGGGTGAGGTCATACATCTGCCAGCCCACGGCCACGGCCAGCATCTGGAAGGCGGCCATGGTGAAGATGCGCACAAACCAGTAGAAGGCAAAGTCGCGGTTGATGAAAAGTCCGGGGGACGAGGCAGGCATGGCAGGGGCCGAAACAGCAGACAGAGGAAGGCAGCATACGACTGAAGCCGTTTGAAAAAAATGCCGCCATGCATTGATGGCGGCCTGCTGCCTGTCAGTGCGAGCGCGTTGCCAGCCAGTCGGCCACGGGCGCCCAGATGGAGCTTGGTGCCTTGCTGCCGGAGAGGATGCCCATGTGGCCGCCGGGAGCGTGCAGGAAGGTCTTGTCCTGCGTGCCGACCAGTTCGTTGAGGGCTTCGATGGCGGGGCGGGTGACCATGGTGTCGCTCTTGCCGCCAATGGTGAACAACGCAGAATGGATGTCGGCCAGTTGTGCAACAGTGCCGGCAATATGCAGCGTACCGGTAGAGAACTCGTTCTCGATCCACAGCCGGCCGATCATGTCTTTCACGACGCCGCCCGGGTAGGGCACCATGTTGTCGAGAAAGGCGGACTGGGTGGCGTGGTCGGTCACAAATTCGCGGTCACCCAGCTTGCGCAGCAGCTCCCAGTATCCCATAAGGCTGCCGACGGGATTGGTCATCTTGAAGCCCACGACATTCATCCAGCCAGGCGTGTGCAGCAGTGGCGCCGGCACATCGTTGATGCGAAGTCCGGTCGAGCGTTCAACCTTTTCGGCCTGACGTTTGACGGCCTGATAAAAGCGGCCCAGTGCCCCCGAGGCATGGGTATTGATGGGGGCGCCCAGAATGACCAGATTGCGGATGTCGGCATCATGGGTGAGGGCGGTATAGCAAAGCGCCAGTACGCCACCCAGGCTCCAGCCATGCAGTGACAGCTCCTGCTGGCCGCTGTGCGTGCGCACGGCCTGGATGAATTCCGGCATCAGGTGTGCGGCATACGTCTCGAAGGTGTAGTGCGTGTGCCGGAAGCGCGGCACGCCCCAGTCAATCAGGTAGACATCAAAACCGCGCGCCAGAAAATACTTCACCAGACTGCGATCCGGGAACAGGTCGTAGATGCTCATGTTCACGGCCAGCGGCGGCACGATCACCAGCGGCACGCGCTGGCGTTGCGCGGCCACCGGCATGGCGTGGCCATCCATCAGCACGCTGCTTTCTGTCAGGGGATGGTAATGGCGCAGTTGCACCAGCCCGTTGTCATGCACCACATCAAATGCCGTCTGGTTGGCCTGCACCAGCGTTTCCGTCCGCAGGAAGCGGTCATGTGCGTTGCGGACCACATGACGGGCACGACGCATGAGCGGACGTTTACGGACGGCAGTGGCAGATGCGGGCATGAACGGGGCTTCCTGTAGCTGTGGGGCTGGCGCGACTTGCGAATAGTCACGGCCCTGACGCCCGGGGTCACTGACCGGAAGCAACAATCTCGCTGACATTTTGGACAATGTGCCGGGCTTGCATCAGGGTCTGCATCAGGGCATGCATCACGGTCTGGTGCCAACCATCCTGGAGATGCGCAGTTCCAGCGCATAGGCCTCATCCAGCCGCTTCATGGCGCGGTACAGGCTGGCCAGCTGGTACAGGCTGCGTGATACCTCCGGACTGTTCAGCCCGTAGCTCTTCTCCATGATGGCGACCGAGCGCTTGCAGAGCGGCTCGGCCTCGGCCAGCTTGCCCTGGCTGCGGTAGAGAAACGCCAGGTTGTCCACGCCGGTGGCGACATTGGGGTGATCAGGCCCCAGGTTTTTCTCCAGGATGGCCAGCGAGCGCGTATAGAGCGGCTCGGCCTGCATCAGCAGCCCCTGGGTGTCGTACAGCATGGCAAGATTGTTCAGTGCGGCTGCCACCTCAAGGTGCTGCGGCCCGTGAATTTTTTCCTGCGTGGCCAGGGCCTGACGGAACAGTACTTCGGCCGGCTCATATTGTTTCTGGCCACGGTACAGGAAGGCCAGGTTGGTCTGGCTTCTGG
>JBASJP010000242.1:0-9738 GCA_049655345.1 Moraxellaceae bacterium | reverse complement strand
CCGGGGTTCACGCTCATCAGCAGCACCATGTCGAGCTTGTCCATGACGTGATCCATGTGGTGCAACGGCGTCGCCGGATTGAACACGAGCCCGGCTTTGCAACCGGCAGACCTGATCAGCGCAAGTGAGCGATCAATGTGCTCGGATGCCTCCGGGTGAAAGGTAATCCAGGTGGCGCCTGCCTCGATAAAATCACCAATCAGACGATCCACCGGCTTCACCATCAGGTGCACATCAATAGGTGCAGTCACCCCATATTTGCGCAATGCCTTGCACACCATCGGACCGATGGTGAGATTGGGCACATAGTGATTGTCCATCACATCAAAATGCACAACGTCGGCACCGGCAGCGAGCACCTTGTCGACATCAGCACCAAGCCGGGCAAAATCGGCAGAAAGGATGGAAGGGGCAATCAGGTAATCGGTCATGATGACTCCGGTTATATCCACAGCAGCACTACGCAGGTGGCAGCGACACTCGTCGCAAAACATTCAATCGTTATTCACTTCATCACGCGAAGCAAAAAATTTGCAGCAGCTACCGCAAGCAACATCACACCAGATTGCTGAGGATCTGTTCATCCAGCTCGGCCAGCCGCGCCGGCGTGCCTACATCCACCCAGGGCCCCGGAAAGTATTCCCCGGTCACTTTTTTTGCAGCCATGGCCTCGCGCAACAGCGGCGCCAACGGACGCTTGCCCTCAGACAGTCCGGAAAAAAGACGGGGATGCAATACGGAAAGGCCTGAGAACGTATAGCGGTGCTCTCCTTCACTGGCAACACGCAACGTCGTGCCCATCGTAATCCTGTCTGCATCCAGGGAAAAATCCCCACCGGGGTTGTGCTCGGGATTATCGACCAGCACCAGATGAGCCGACTGTGTCATTCCGGCAAAACGCTCTCGCAAACAAGAGAATGCATAGCGCAGCCATATATCGCCATTCACGACCACAAATGGCGCATCACCCAGCAAAGGCAGTGCCTTGATCAGACCGCCTGCAGTTTCCAGTGGCTCGCCTTCGTGCGACCACTCAATGTGTGCACCGAACTGGTGTCCATCCCCCAGTGCCAGTTGCAGTTTTTCACCCAGCCATGCCGTATTGATCACCAGTTCGGTAATACCTGCCCGCACCAGAGCCTCGATGTGCCAGACAATCAGCGGCTTGCCGCCCACCTCCAGCAATGGCTTTGGCACATGATCGGTCAGGGGCCGCATGCGTGTACCCAGACCAGCCGCCAGTATCATTGCCTTCATGTGGCCACCCAGTGCCCGAGCGTTTCTGCTGCATCCGGCTTTTTGGCCAGATAGGCTGGCAGGATAACGCCGCGCAACAATTCAAACAGTGCATGGAATTCCGGATAGGGTCTGGTTTCCGCGAGCAGGTAATTGAATACCACCGGAATGTCCTGCAGATACCCGTGCTTGCCGTCCCGGATCGACAGTCGCGCAAAAATGCCGACCACCTTCAGATGCCGCTGGGCACCCATCCAGTCAAACCAGCGCTGGAACGTCACGTCACTGGTTCCATTCAGCCGGTGCTCCCGGCGCAGCATCCGGGCAAATTCACGCACCCAGCGCTCGACGTCAGCCTGCGGCCACACGACATACGCATCACGCAGCAATGACACCAGGTCATAGGTCACCGGTCCGGTCACTGCATCCTGAAAATCAATGACGCCGATGTCGCCGTTATCCAGCAGCATCAGGTTACGCGAGTGGTAGTCGCGGTGCACAAAGGCCTGCGGCTGCTCCAGCACTGCATCAGCAATCATGGCAAGCGCATTGGCCAGCACGGCCTCCTGCTCTGCCGTGAGGTCCAGACCGAGATAGCGGACCACAAACCAGTCGCGCAGCAACCCCATCTCGTCATTAAGCCGCTGGCGATCATAGGGTGGCAAGGTATAACCCGGGACATCATCACACCCCAGTAAATGCACCAGCGCCTCCATGGCGCGACCATAAAGCTCGTCCACGGTGGCATCGGTCAGGGCCGGCCGCAACAAGGCGTCACCGAAGTCCTCCAGCAGCATGAAACCCAGCTCAAAATCAGCGGCCAGCACCTCTGGCACATGCACGCCATGGGCACGCAATGCCCGGGCAATCGCCACAAACGGCCTTGAGTTTTCTTTCTCCGGAGGGGCATCAACCGCAATCAGGCTGCCGCCCTCCAGAGGCAGACGGAAGTAGCGGCGAAAGCTGGCATCCCCGGAAACCGTCAGCAAATGCGCCACCGGCACCAGCTCCGGACGCTGCCCTGCCAGCCAGCCCCGGGCCCAGTTTTCCAGTTGCACAGCACGCTGATCGACACCTTCCATTACAAAATCCTCTGGCCGCTCAAAAACAACTTGCCTATTATCCGGCATCTTCACGTTTCAGCCCAACCCAAACCATGCCCCGTCATCCACGTGCCGCCCTCTGGCTGGCGCTGTTCATTTCCCTTCCATCCGCAGCCGCCGACAAGGCGGGCAGCATCCGGCTGGGCTGGATGAGCCGGGACCAGATCCAGGCCCTGCCGGAAAACCAGCGGCCTCCGATGGATGCCACCTGCCCCGGGACATGGATCACGCCGATTGCACCTGGAACCGTCGTGGGACAGCCAGACCTGAGCGATGTCACCATTCAGGCCGACGACGTGCATTATGACCCGAATGACCTGTCCACCTTGCGGGGAAACGTCAGTATCACACAGCCAGGTCGCCGGATTGATGCTGATAATGCCGAACTGACCCAGCAAGCAGGAAAAGGCCGCTTCACCGGGAACATCCTGATTGCCGAGCCGGGCCTGATCCTGACAGGCGATCAGGCCGAGTACGATTTTTCGACCGGCCGCACCAGTATCGAGCACACCGAGTTTGTTGCATCCGCCATCAATGCACATGGCCGCGCGAACCGCATTGTGCGCGACGCCAGTGGCCTGATCACAATTGCGCGCGGCGAATACACCACCTGCGAACCAGACGATCCGGCATGGCACTTTCTGGCCAGTGATATTCGTCTGGATAACAGTACCGGACGCGGCGAAGTGCGTAATGCCACCCTGCACGTGCAGGATGTGCCGATACTGTATGTGCCTTACTTCAACTTCCCGATTGATGACAGACGACAGACCGGCCTGCTGACACCCCGCTTTGGCAACACCAACGATGGTGGCTTCGATTTCGCCCTGCCCATCTATGTCAATCTGGCGCCCAACTATGATGCCACCGTGACACCACGCCTGATTACACGACGCGGCGCCATGGTGGAGGGCGAGTTCCGCTACCTGCTGCCCTATGGCGGCACAGGCAGCCTGCAAAGTGCATTTTTGCCAACAGACGAACTCTACAACAACCAGGATCGCAAGAGCGGCTCCTGGAAACACAACGGCAACCTCAGCGACACCGTCCGGGTTCGCACCGACGTCAACTACGTATCGGACAACGCCTATTTCACCGACCTCGGCACCGACCTTAACCTGAGCAACACCACGCATCAGGAACGGGTCGGGGAGCTGCTCTGGAATCGCGGCGTCTGGTCCATGCTGGGCCGTGCACAAAGCTTCCAGACCATTGACCCGTCAATCACCGACATCAACAAACCCTACTCACGTCTTCCGCAGTTGCTGCTGATGGGGGGCAATCAGGTCAGTGCCGGCTTCGAACCGCAACTGAGCACCGAGCTGTCATGGTTCGAACGTACCGTAGATGACGGCAGCGGCCCCGAGGTCAATGGCGCGCGCTATCGTCTGGATCCTTCGCTCGCCTACCGCATCGAAGAGCCATGGGGGCATCTGACACCCAGAATCAAGGCAGGCTCATTGCTGTACCAGCTGGAGGGAAGTGGCGTCACCGGTGACGAGGTACGCACAGTGACAGTCCCTGCCTTCAGTCTGGATGGCGGTCTTGTGTTCGAGCGCGACCAGCCCGGATTCATCCAGACGCTTGAGCCCAGGGCCATGTTTCTCTATGCGCCCTACGAAGACCAGAATGATTTGCCGGTCTTTGATACCGCCAACACTACCTTTACCTACGCACAGCTGTTCCGTGAAAGCCGTTTTTCCGGCAGTGACCGTCTGGATGATGCCAACCAGATATCCATGGGCCTGACTTCCCGCCTGATTGATGACACATCGGGTAATGAAGTGGTGCGTGCATCCGTTGGCCAGATTCACTATTTTGCCGATCGCAAGGTCAACCTCAGCCCGCTGACCCCGATTGCAACCGAAACCACTTCTGGCCTTGCTGCCGAGCTGGCGGCCCCCATTGGCCGCGGCTGGAGCGGTGCTGCTGATGCCCTGTGGACCTACGACCTTGAGCATTCCAGCCAGTACTCGGCCAATCTTAACTACCTTCCCGAGTCACGTGACCGTCTGGCCAACATCGGCTATCACTTCCGTCGCGAAGACCTGGCACTGGGGCAGAAGCCGGTACGTCAGGGCAGCATCTCCTTTGTGCAGCCCGTCAGCGTGAACTGGCAGTTGCTGGGACTTTGGCAGTATGACTTTCGTAACCGTGAGTCCCAGGACGCACTGCTCGGAGTACAGTACGAGTCCTGCTGCTGGGTCGTCAGGTTTTTTGAGCGCCAGTTCCTGACCGACCCGGATGACATCAGTCCGGGGGCGCAACGCAAACGCAATGCTTTTTTCTTTGAGGTTGAACTGAAAGGCCTCGCCGGCTTTGGCAGCGGCATCAACAGCCTGCTCGGCCAGAATGTTTTCGGTTATAACCAGTTGCTTGATCGCTAAGGACACTCCGTAATGCGTTTTCTCACTGTTTTGCTTCTGCTGGCCAGTTCCCTGGTGCAGGCCGCCTTCACACCACTGGAGCAGGTGGTCGTCATCGTGGACGACAATGTCATCCTGAAGAATGAAGTCGACAAACGCATTCGTGATGTGGAATTCCAGTTTGCCAAACGCAAGGCAACCCTGCCGCCGGAAGACGTCATGCGCAAGCAGGTCATTGACCAGCTCATCATGGAAAGCCTGCAGCTGTCTCTGGCCGAACGCGCCGGCATCCGTATCGACGATGCGGCACTCACCGCCACACTAACCAATATTGCCAAGGATGCCGGGCGCACCCTGCAGCAGTTCCAGCAGCAACTTGACACCGCCAAGGGCTCCAGTTACAGCGAAGTCCGCGAACAGGTCAAACGTGAAATGATGATCACACGCCTGCGCCAGCGTCGCATGCAGGACCGCATCCGCATCTCGGACCAGGATGTAGAAAACTTCCTGAGATCACCTGCAGGTCAGGCAGAAATTGCCAGCGAATACCGCCTCGGCCACATTCTGGTGGAAATTGCCGAAACCGCTACGCCCAAGGACATCGCGGCAGCAGAGAAACGCATCAACATGGCCCGTGACGAACTGGCTGCCGGCAAGGACTTCGCACTGGTTGCCGCCACCTATTCCAGCGCAGAAACCGCACTCAAGGGCGGTGATCTGGGATGGCGTAAGGCCGCACAGTTGCCAACGCTTTTTGCCGGCGCCGTGGAAACCATGCAACCCGGTGAAGTCGCCGCGCCGATTCGCACACCGGGCGGATTTCACCTGATCAAGCTACTGGAAAAACGGGGCGCCGACATGGTGCGTGTTCCCCAGCGCCAGGCCCGTCACATCCTCATCAAGACGACAGAAATCCTCTCCAGTGAGGATGCGCGGCAAAAAATCGAAGACATCCGTGGCCGCATCAAAGCCGGCAGCAGCTTTGCCGATGAAGCCCGCATCCACTCGGATGACCCCGGCTCTGCACGTCAGGGCGGCGAGCTGGGCTGGGTGGGTGCAGGCGAAATGGTGCCGGAATTTGACCGCGTCATGCAGTCGATTCCGCTCAACACCGTCTCGGAAATTTTCCAGACCAGCTATGGCTGGCACATTCTCGAAGTCACTGGTGTGCGCGAACAGGATGTCAGTGCCCAGGTTCGCGCCAACATTGCCAGGCAGGCGCTCTATAGCCGTCAGTACGACGAGGAGCTGGCCAACTGGCTGCGCGAACTGCGCTCCGAGGCCTTTGTGGAAATCCGGAACTGATCCTGCCCGTCTCCCGGCCCATCGCGGCCTGAATGAAAGCCCGGTCCGCCGGGCTTTCTCATTTTGCCGCCAAACTACGTAATCCTTCTTGACCCCGCCGGTCTTCAGGCGACAATGCCGCTTTGATCGCTGCCGATAAAACCGCATGCCCCTGCCCCGCATCGCCCTGACGCCCGGAGAGCCCGCCGGCATTGGTCCCGACCTGATCGTGACGCTGGCCCAGACCGCCCGCCCGGCCGAGCTGATTGCCATTGCCGACCCCGACCTGCTGCTGGCACGCGCCACCCGGCTGGGCCTGCCCCTGCACCTCTACCCGTTTGATGCCGGCACGCCGCGCCGGCACGCTGCGGGCACACTGGCTATTGTGCCGGTACCACTCGCCGCACCCGTGATCCCCGGACAGCTGGATGTGCGCAATGCCCCGTATGTGCTGGCCACACTTCAGGAGGCCGGGGCAGGCTGCCTGGACATCCGCGTTGATGCAGTGGTCACGGCGCCCGTACAGAAATCCGTCATCAATGACGCCGGCATTGCCTTCAGTGGTCACACCGAATTTTTTCAGATGCAGGCAGGTGTACCGCGTGTCGTCATGATGCTGGCATGCCCCGGCCTGCGGGTTGCACTGGCCACCACGCATCTGCCGTTGCGTGCCGTCGCCGATGCCATCACGGTTGCACGCCTGCATGAAGTCCTGACCATCCTGGTCAACGACCTGCGCCACAAGTTCGGCATCGCCCGGCCCCGGATACTGGTCGCCGGCCTCAACCCGCATGCCGGCGAGTCCGGCCATCTGGGCCACGAGGAGATCGACACCATCATCCCGGCCCTGCAAACGTTCCCGGATCAGTACTGCGAGCTGATCGGCCCGCTACCGGCCGACACCCTGTTCACCCCGAAATATCTTGATAACGCCGATGCCGTGCTGGCGATGTATCATGATCAGGGCCTGCCTGTACTCAAGCACAAGGGCTTCGGCAATGCCGTGAACATCACGCTGGGCTTACCCTATATCCGCACCTCGGTCGATCACGGCACTGCGCTGGATCTGGCCGGCACGGGACGCGCCGACAGCGGCAGCCTTGAAGCTGCCCTGCAATGCGCCCTCGACATGATTGCCACCAGGAGATCTGCATGACACGCCGTGTTGACGGCCATATGGCGCGCAAGCGCTTTGGACAGAACTTCCTGACCGATGAACGCGTGATTGCCGGCATCATCGCTGCCTTTGCACCTGCCCGCGGCCAGAATGTCGTGGAAATCGGCCCTGGACTCGGCGCCCTCACACGTGAACTGCTGGGCCATCTCGGCCGCCTGCATGTGGTCGAGCTTGACCGTGACCTTGCCGCGGCGCTCCCGCTCCGATTGATGAATGAGGGCGAGCTGGTCGTGCATCAAAGTGATGCCCTCAAGTTCGACTTCCGCACACTGGCCACCGGCCCGCACAGTCTGCGCGTCATCGGCAACCTGCCTTACAACATCTCTACGCCCATCCTTTTTCACCTGCTGACACAGTCGGATGTCATCGCCGACATGACGTTCATGCTGCAGAAAGAGGTGGTGGAACGCATGGTGGCCGAGCCTGGTACCGGTGATTACGGCCGCCTGTCGGTCATGCTGCAATACCGCTGCCAGGTAGAGTGGCTGCTGCATGTACCTCCGGAGGCATTCAGCCCGCCACCAAAGGTGGATTCTGCCGTCGTACGCCTGATCCCCTACGCAACACCACGCTATACTTGCACTGACGAGAGCAAGCTCCAGCACTTGCTGACGACTGCATTCAACATGCGCCGCAAGACACTGCGCAATGCGGTCAAGGGACTGATTCCGGCAGAATGGCTGGACGAAGCAGGTATTGATCCCGGACTGCGTCCGGAAGAAGTGACCGTCGCCGATTGGGTGGCCCTGGCCAACCGGCTCGCCACCCACGAATCCACTGAAACCAGCCCATCATGAACAACAACATGGCAGCACACGAACACGACATCCGCGTACAGGTAAAAAGCGAGTATCTGGCGGAGCAGAGCAATCCGGCAGAGTCACGCTATGTCTTTGCCTATCACGTAAAAATCACCAACGAAGGTGAACAGCCCGCTCGTCTCCTCACCCGGCACTGGGTCATCATGGACGGCGAGGCCCGCACACAGGAAGTGCGTGGCGACGGCGTGGTCGGCGAGCAGCCCAAACTGGCCCCGGGTGAAACCTACGAATACACCAGCGGCACCGTACTGGACACCCCGGTGGGCAGCATGCAGGGCTCCTACGGCATGATCGACGAAGCGGGCCAGCACTTCGAGGCTCCCATCCCGGCCTTCACCCTCGCCATTCCGCGCGTCCTGCACTGAGTCCTGCTTATGGCGCTGTATGCGATTGGCGATGTGCAGGGCTGTCTGGAAGCACTGGAAGACCTGCTCGAGACAATTTCCTTCGATCCGTCCAGTGACCGGCTCTGGTTTGCCGGCGATCTGGTTGCCCGCGGTCCGGACTCGCTGGGCGTGCTGCGCCTGATCAAGGGACTCGGTAATGCCGCCGACAGCGTACTGGGCAATCACGACCTGCACCTGATCGCCGCGCGCCATGGCGGCGCCACACCCAAGAAAAAGGACAAGACGCTCCCGGTGCTTGAAGCACAGGACTGCGATGAGCTGCTCGACTGGCTGCAACAGCGCCCCATGCTGCTGGAAAGTCCCGAACATGACTGCGTGCTGACCCATGCCGGCATCCCGCCCGACTGGTCGCTGGAGAATGCCCGCCAGTACGCCCACGAAGTTGAACAGGCCCTCCGTGGCCCAGGCATCACGGACTTCATTGCCGACATGTACGGCAATGAGCCCGCGTGCTGGTCAAACAGCCTCAAGGGCACCACCCGGCTACGGGTCATCACCAACTACCTGACCCGCATGCGCCTGATCACTCCGGACGGCCAGCTCGACTTTGCCTTCAAGGAAGACCTGACAACGGTACCCGAGGGCTACATGCCCTGGTTCACTCTCGACAACCCGGCGCTGACGGTGGGACGCATCCTGTTCGGGCACTGGGCCGCACTGCAAGGCGCCACAGACCACCCCCGCTTTATCGGTCTTGATACCGGTTGCGTCTGGGGTGGTCATCTCACCGCCTACCGCGTCGACGACGGCAGCTTTTTCAGCAGTTCACGCGGCTGCGTCAGCTGCTACTGAGCCAGCCGCATCCGGCGCGCATCCCGCCAGCCCTGCAGGCTGTACAGCCCCAACCCGAACACGATCAACGCCATTCCGGTCAGAGTTTCCTGACGGAAACGCTCGTGATTGACCAGCACGCCGAGCACCACGGCAATCATCGGCGTCAGCAGCGTGATCAAGGACACTGCACCTGGCGAGATGTGCCGGATCAGGTGGAAATAGCACATCATCGCAATGATCGAACCAAAGCAGGCGGAGTAGACAATCGCCCCCATGGACACCATGCCGGGCCAGTGCGAAGGCATCGAGCCGCCGGCCAGCGGCAACACCAGCAGGCAACCGAGAGACGACAGCACGAGAGCGCCGGTCGTCTGCACCAGCGGATGCAGGGAGGGACCAAGACGCTTTGCTCCCACGGTCGCTCCCGCATAGGTCAGTACTCCCGCCAGAATCCAGAGCACCCCCATCAGCTCGGCGAGAACCAGATGCTCGCCATGCAGGAACATGAAGGCCAACCCTCCCAGGCCCAGCATCATGCCCAGCCACTGCAACGGCCGCACCAGCGTGCCC
>JBASJP010000241.1:0-13377 GCA_049655345.1 Moraxellaceae bacterium | reverse complement strand
TTTCAAATCCCATCTCATAATTGCTGATGATGATCAGGTGCGGCGTACCCAAGGTCTTCCAGACCTTGCGCACAGCGACCTCGCGAACGGTGACAATCTCGTCCAGGTCAAGCGCCAGCCCCAGCACACGACCTTCCATCCGGATATGCGCACCTACCGCTTTACCCTCGGCCTCGTCGAACTGATAGGTCATGCTGCTGCCCAGCATCATCCAGGAAGACTGACTCATATGCGCGCCGAGTCGCTGGGGATCGTCCAGGTACGCGAATAGCGTGCCGGGAGAAGTCTGAATCGTGGCGGTGGCGTCGAAGTACCTTAGAGCTTCCATGACAGGCCCAATGATTGGCGGTAGGGGCAGGCCAGCGGTAACAGTGCGAGCCATGACTCTTCAGGCTAAGGCTGATCCCGAAGGCTTTCCACTACCAGCTCTGGCCCAGGCTCGTGTCAGGGCAGGGGCTCAATGGCCGTGATCGTGGATTCGCCCTCCAGCGTAAAGCGCACCTGCTGGCCTTCCTTCAGGCCCTGGAGGAGGGCGGGCGACGAGACCGCGAAAGGCATGGTCATGGCCGGCCAGCTCAGAGCCGAGATGGGCTCATGGGCGAGCGTGATGCGCCCTTGTCCGGCGTCAATGCTCTTCACCACATCTATGTCTTCTACTGCAGTTGCTTCAGTGGCCGCCGGCGCTGGCGGGGAAGGTTCTGGCGCTGGTGCTGCTGCAGAAGGCCCGACGCTGGATGGAGCCTCTCGTGGCGGTTCGGCGGACCTGTCACAGCCGGTCAGGGAAAGGGAGAGGGTCGTGGCAAGCAGCGGGACGTATAGCCGGAACAAGCGCTCCATGATTGCATCCTTTAGGGTGGCTTCTAGCCTTTAGAAAGATAGTGATAGACTGCCGCCATGCCCAAGAACCTGACCAAACGCCTGGCCTTCGTCATCAGTTTTCTGATGATGGCCTTCATTTTTTGTCAGGGCATGGCGCAGGCGGCTGTGGTGGCGTCCCAGCTGCCGCAGGAGCGTAGTGCCGGCATGATGTCCTGCCATGACGAGGTTGCCGGCACGGCCTCCGGTATGGAGTGTCCCAGCGACTGCCAGAGCCTGGACAAGGCGCTGGACTCCTCTGGCCAGATTCTCGCCACTCTCAACTACGTCCCCGTTCTTATCGGCATGCTGCTGTTGCCGACCGATGAGCCGTCGCCTCGTTTTGCTGCACTGTCCCCGCCTGATCCCTCATCTGATCCACCCCTCGCCATTCTCCTCCAGCGTTTCCGCCTATAGCCACTCCGTGAGCCAGTGACGCCACTGGCGCTGCCTTGCCCGCTGTCAGGATGCCCTGACGGCTCGCCTTGTCTTGTTCACGGAGTAAAGCCATGTGCAGGCGTGTCATTGCACTGATCCTGTCGCTGTCATTCGGCCCGGCTGTGGCCGACGGCCTGAGTTTTGAAGAAGCTCTTCAGCAGGCCGAAACCCATGCCCCTGAGTTGAAGGCCGCTGAAGCCAGGCGCGCCGGTGCTGCGGAAGCGGTGGAGGCGGCGGATGCGCTGCCCGACCCACGGGCCTTTGTCGGCATTGAGAACCTGCCTATCGAAGGCCCGGACCGCTTCAGCCTGCAGCACGACTTCATGACCATGCGCACTATCGGCGTCATGCAGGAGTTTCCCAACGCTGGCAAGCGTCACGCCCGGGAAGCAATGGCCGAGGCCGAAGTAGAGAACGAAGATGCCACGTTGCAGGTGGCGCGCATCAATGTGCGCCGGGAAGTCGCCGTTGCTTGGCTGAACCGCTATTACCTGGAGCGTCGGCGTAGCTTGCTGGCCTCCCTGCAGCAGGAAAACCAGACGCTGCAGGGGACGGTGGAGGCGCAGGTGCGCGCCGGCCGCAAACGGCCTTCCGATGTCCTGATGGTGCGGCAGGCGGCATTTGCCTTGGCGGACCGTCAGGACGACATCGAGCGCGACACTACCTGGGCAGACACCACCTTGCGCCGCTGGAGAGGGCAGGCGGACTCACCGCCGCTGGAAGGCGAGCCACCGCAATTTGCCGACAACCCTGACACCTGGCGGGCGCATCTGCAGCATCACCCGGAGCTGCTGCGCTTCAAGCCCGAGGCCGACCGCGCGCGTGCCGAGCTGCAGGAGGCTGAGGCGGCGCGACGTCCCGACTGGGGCGTAGAACTGGCCTACCAGAATCGCGGCGATACCTTTGGCGACATGATGTCGTTCCAGGTGTCGGCCGACCTCCCGCTGTTCACCCGCACCCGCCAAACCCCGCAGATTCGCGCAAAACAACTCCAGTTATCCGGCCTCGAAGCCGAGCAGGCGGCCATGCGACGTGAGCATCAGGCCACGCTGGAAGCGGACATCGCCACACTCACAGCCTTGCGTCGCCAGCGCGAGCGACTTGAAAAGGACGTGATCCCTCTCGCACAGGAACGGGTCTCCCTGGAGCTCGCTGCCTATCGGTCAGGAGCCGCTGAAATCGGCGGTGTGCTGGAGGCGCGGCAAGAGCTTCTGGAAAGGCAGCTGAAGCAGCTTGAGCTGCAGTCTCAATACGACACGCTCCTGGCCAGCGTGCATTACCTCTTTGACGCGCAGGAGAACCGTCCATGACACGTGCCCAGGTTCGCAACGTTGCATTGATGGCCGCGATTGCCCTCGTGAGTGCCGGCGGCGGCTACTGGCTCGCGCATCAGCAAAAGCCGGAGGGCATACAGTCATCTGCTGATACGGCATCGCCCGAGCAAAAGGTGCTGTATTGGTACGACCCCATGGTGCCGGACAAGCATTTCGACAAGCCCGGCAAGTCGCCGTTCATGGACATGGAGCTCGTGCCGAAATATGCCGATGCGGCAACGGAGGCGGGTGGAGTCAGCATCAATCCAATGCTGACGCAGAATCTCGGCGTCCGCCTTGCCGTGGTCGAGCGTGTGCAGCTCGACAATGCGCTGTCGGTGCCCGCCACCGTCATGTTCAACGAGCGTGACGTTGCCATCGTACAAACGCGAGCGGCCGGCTTTGTCGAGCGTGTCCATGCCCATGCGCCGGGTGATGTCATCAAGCAAGGCGCAGCGCTGGTGGAAATTACGGTACCGGAGTGGGCAAGTGCCCAGGCCGAATGGCTGGCGCTACGTAATGCTGGTGATCAGGAGCTGGCACGAGCTGCCCGCGAGCGATTGAAGTTGCTGGGTATGCCGGAGAGCGCCATCCGGCAGCTGGAGCACTCGGGACGCACACAGCAGCAGTTCACCATTGCTGCGCCCATCGCCGGCGTCATTCAGGCGCTCGATGTCCGCCAGGGCATGACGATTTCACCCGGCATGACCGTGGCTCGTATAAATGGCCTTCGAACGGTATGGCTGGAAGCGGCGGTGCCGGAAGCCCAGGGTGGGCAGATGCGAGAAGGGCAGCGGGTGTCAGCGCGCCTGGCGGCCTATCCAGATCAGGAGCTCGCCGGAAAGATCACCGCGGTGCTCCCGGATCTCAACACGCAGTCCCGTACCTTGCGCGTACGCATGGAATTCCCGAACCCCGAGCAGAAGCTGCGCCCCGGCATGTTTGCGCAGGTGCTGCTGGGCAATGAAGAGCAGAATGCGGTGCTCGCCGTGCCATCGGAAGCCCTCATTCGCACCGGCAAACGCAGTGTCGTGCTGCGGGCCAATGCCGATGGCAGCTTCGCACCGGTGGAGGTCACGTCAGGCCAGGAGGGGAAGGGCAGAACCGAGATTCTTGGCGGATTGTCAGAGGGGCAGAAGGTCGTTGCGTCCGGGCAGTTCCTGATCGACTCCGAAGCCAGTCTGTCCGGCGTGCTGGCGCGCATGAATGAAGCTCCAGCGTCAGCACCTGAGGCACAGGCCAAGGCAGATGCCATCGAAGCATTGGGTTTAGTGGAGAAGGTATCAAGCCAGGAAATTATGCTCTCGCACGAGCCTATTCCTACACTCGACTGGCCAGCGATGACCATGCCGTTCACAGTGGTGAAGGAGGTCGATCTTTCGAAGCTAAAGACGGGTCAGCGCATCCGCTTCTGGCTGGAAAAGCAGGGCGACGACCTGGTCATCGTCAAGGTGGCTCCCACTGTAGATCAGCCATGATTGCCCGGCTGATTGCATGGTCGGTCTACAACCGCTTTCTGGTTCTGCTGGCGACGGTATTTCTGGCTGCCGGGGGGCTCTGGGCGGTGAAGGAGACTCCGGTGGATGCGCTACCGGATCTGTCCGATGTACAGGTCATTCTGCGCACGACTTATCCCGGGCAGGCGCCGCAGATTGTCGAGAATCAGGTCACCTACCCGCTCGCCACCACGATGCTGTCGGTGCCGGGCGCGAAGACGGTTCGGGCTTATTCTTTCTTCGGCGACTCCTTCGTGTATGTGCTTTTCGAGGACGGCACCGATCCCTATTCGGCACGCTCACGTGTACTGGAGTATCTGAACCAGGTGCAGGGTCGCCTGCCGGCCACGGCGAAAACCGCACTGGGCCCCGACGCCACAGGCGTAGGCTGGATTTACGAGTACGCCCTCATCGACCGCACCGGGAAGCATGACCTCTCGCAACTGCGCGCGTTGCAGGATTGGTTCCTCAAGTTCGAGTTGAAGGCGTTGCCCAATGTGGCCGAAGTCGCCACCGTGGGCGGCATGGTCAAGCAGTACCAGGTTGTGCTCGACCCGCAAAAGCTGGTGGCCTATGGCATCTCGCATGAAGAAGTGATTTCTGCAATCCAGCGAGCCAACCAAGAAACCGGTGGCTCGGTGCTGGAGCTCGCAGAGGCGGAGTACATGGTGCGCGCCAGTGGCTATCTGCACTCGCTGGCCGACTTTGAGGCCATTCCCCTGCGTGCCGAAGGGGGCATTCCTGTACGGCTACGAGATGTGGCTACGGTGCAGTTGGGGCCGGAGATGCGACGCGGCATTGCCGAGCTGAATGGGGAGGGCGAAGTCGTGGGCGGTGTAGTGGTGCTGCGCTCGGGAAAGAACGCGCAGGAAACCATTGCCGCCGTGAAGGCGAAGCTGGCCGTGCTGAAAACCAGTCTCCCGGCAGGTGTGGAGATCGTGCCCACCTATGATCGCTCATCCTTGATCAAGCGGGCGGTGGATAACCTCACCTACAAGCTGCTGGAAGAGTTTGTCGTGGTGGCGCTGGTCTGCGCACTTTTCCTCTGGCATCTGCGGTCGGCACTGGTCGCCATCATTGCCCTGCCGCTCGGCATCCTGGTGGCCTTTGTCGTCATGCACTACCAGGGCATCAACGCCAACATCATGTCCTTGGGCGGCATTGCCATTGCCATCGGTGCCATGGTGGACGCGGCCGTGGTCATGATCGAGAACGCGCACAAGCGTATCGAGGCTTGGCAGCATGAGCATCCCGGTCAAACCTTGCATGGAGAAACGCATTGGCGAGTCATTGCCGAGGCCGCCAGCGAGGTCGGGCCGGCACTGTTTTTCAGTTTGCTCATCATCACGCTGTCCTTCATTCCGGTCTTTACCCTGCAGGCCCAGGAAGGTCGGCTATTCGGCCCGCTGGCCTTTACCAAGACCTATGCCATGGCCGCAGCGGCCGGTCTATCCGTGACACTGGTCCCCGTGCTGATGGGCTTCTGGATTCGTGGCCGTATCCCCGAGGAGCAGCGTAATCCGCTCAATCGCTTCCTGATCGCGATCTACCATCCCGCGCTGAACAAGGTGCTGGCGCACCCCAAAACAACACTCGCCATCGCAGCGTTAATCTTTGCCACCACGCTCTGGCCGCTCTCTCGCCTGGGTGGCGAATTCATGCCAGCCCTGGACGAGGGCGACCTGCTCTATATGCCATCGGCGTTGCCAGGCCTCTCTTCCGCAAAGGCCTCCGAACTCCTGCAGCAGACGGACCGGATGATCCGCAGCGTGCCGGAAGTGGCGACGGTGTTTGGTAAGGCCGGACGCGCTGAAACGGCCACCGATCCTGCACCGCTGGAAATGTTCGAAACCACGATCCAGTTCAAGCCGCGTGAGCAATGGCGGCCCGGCATGACGCCGGAAAAGCTGGTGGAAGAACTCGACCGTGCGGTGAAGGTGCCGGGCCTCACCAACATCTGGGTACCGCCCATACGCAACCGCATCGACATGCTGGCCACCGGGATCAAGAGCCCCATTGGCGTCAAAGTCTCTGGCACCAACCTCGCTGATATTGATCGCATCGGGATGGAAGTGGAGAAGGTGGCCCGGCAGGTGCCGGGTGTGAGCTCGGCCCTGGCGGAGCGCCTGGCAGGTGGACGTTATGTCGACATCGATATCAACCGCGAGGCCGCTGCCCGCTACGGGCTCAACGTCGCCGATGTGCAGTCGGTCGTGGCGTCCAGCATCGGGGGCGAGAACATTGGCGAGACCGTGGAAGGACTGGCGCGCTTTCCCATCAATGTGCGTTATCCGCGCGAGTGGCGCGACTCCCTGGAAAAGCTGCGTCAGTTGCCGGTGCTGACGCCGGCCGGGCAGCAACTTACGCTCGGCACCGTAGCGGATATCCGCATCGCCGATGGTCCGCCCATGTTGAAAAGCGAGAACGCCCGGCTCTCGGGCTGGGTCTACGTCGATGTGCAGGGGCGGGACCTGGCTTCCGTTGTTGACGACCTGCAGCAGGCCGTAGCGCAGAAGGTCAAGTTGAGTCCCGGCGTCAGCCTGAGCTATTCCGGTCAATTTGAATTCATGGAGCGCGCCAATGCCCGCCTGAAACTGGTGGTGCCGGCGACCCTGTTGATCATCTTCGTGCTGCTGTACCTGACCTTCCGGAGTGTCGGGGAGGCGGCCCTCATCATGGTGACGCTGCCGTTCGCGCTCACTGGCGGCAACTGGTTCCTGTACTTGCTGGGCTATCACCTGTCCGTGGCGACCGGTGTAGGGTTCATTGCCCTGGCGGGGGTGTCGGCAGAGTTTGGCGTGGTGATGCTGCTCTATCTCAGGCAGGCGATTGCCTCCCGTGAGCTGGGGCAAGGGGCATTAACGCCCCTGCAGCTGGACGAGGCCCTTCATGAAGGCGCGGTGCTGCGGGTGCGTCCCAAGGCGATGACGGTGGCGGTCTTCCTGGCCGGCCTGTTGCCGATTTTGTGGGGTGAGGGAGCGGGCTCCGAGGTAATGAGCCGAATCGCCGCGCCCATGGTGGGCGGGATGGTGACGGCGCCGTTGCTGTCCCTCTTCGTGATTCCAGCGGCGTACCGGTTGATCCGGATGCGCTGGGCAAACCTCTGGGACACCATGGACAAGAAGTAAGCGCAGAGGCGAGCACTTGGGTCGCGGTCAGGCACTCTCGATGTCCGAGAGCCAAGTCATTTAACGACTGAAAGGCCCTCACAGTCGCCGACTTATTGTGGGTTTCTTTGTGGGTTTAAATCACTAACTAATCGTAAGTTATTGATTTTATTAGCTTAGTGGCGGAAGCGGTGAGATTCGAACTCACGGAGGGCGGAACCCTCGGCGGTTTTCAAGACCGCTGCCTTCAACCACTCGGCCACGCTTCCACAGGCCGGCAAGGATACTTGATGAGCCGATGCAGTCAACTGTCAGGGTAGCCATCTCCCGGTTTTTTTGCGGGCATTGATGGTTGACGGTGACGTTGCCGCAGGTGCCAGGCACGGGCCAGCAGCCATACAGCCAGCCAGAGGCTGATCATCGCCATGGGTATTGCCAGCACACGCGGCCAGTACAGGCCGATAGCGGCAAAAACCAGCAGGATCATTCCCATCATTGCCATCAGGCCTGATTCGGCAGCGCCCAGAACCCGCTGTTGGCGCAGCGCGGTAGCAACGGTATTCCCCAGTCGCATGGCGGTGGTCATGCCGGAACCCTTTTCACGAAAGGCTCGGGGCGTGGGGCGCCTGTGCATTGGCTCCACTGGTTTTACTGTGCGGCCTGCCAGCATGATCTCGGTGGCATTGTCGAGATCGGCCAGATACATGGCTTCCATCGCCTCCGCAAACTCGTGGTCTTCCACCGCGATGTCCAGTTCGTAATTGCTTATCCAGCTTGCAAGGTTAAGGTTGCTGGAGCCAACCCGTGCCCAGCGCCCATCGGCGACTGCGGTTTTGGCATGGATCATTGATCCATTCCATTCAAAGACGCGAACACCTGCCTCCAGTAACGGGCGGTAACTGGCGCGCGACAGTGGCGAAATGAACGGGATATCACTCGTGCTGGGCACTAGCAAACGTACATCCACACCGTCCTGCGCGGCCGCACAAAGCGCCTGCACATACACCGGCGTTGCCACAAAATAGGCATCCGTCAGCCAGAGTGTTTCATGGGCAACAGCGGCAATCAGCTGATCCAGACGGTACATGCCGCTGGTGCTGGGTGTGCTGGCAATGACGCGCAGGTTGATGTTGCCTGTTGCCTCGAATGATCCGGGCAGGGGTATTTCATTGTCGGGCAGTGCGGTGCCACACGTGGACCATGCCTGGGCAAAGGCCGCCACGATGTCGGCGACGGCGGGTCCCGTGACTTCTATGCCGGTATCACGCCAGGGGGCGATGCCCCGGGACGGGTCGCCCAGCCAGCGTGCACTGATGCAAACGCCGGTGACATAACCGGTGTGGCCATCAATGGTGAGCGACTTGCGATGGTCCCGTGTGAGCCAGGACAGCGGGTTGTCAAAGCGCACGGGGTTGAACGTACGAACCTCGCCACCGGCCTGCTCGAGGGGGCGGAACAGGGCGGCGGAGTTCAGTGAAAATCCACCCATCCAGTCGTGCAGTACGCGAACTTTTACACCGGCACGGGCTCGCTCGGTGAGTGCGGCCATGAACTCGCGGCCGATGCGGTCATTCTCGATGATGTAGTTTTCGAGATGGATGCAGTGTGTGGCGTTGCGGATGGCGTTCAGCCAGGCGGGGTAGTGGCCGTCGGCATCACGTAGCAGACGTAAACGGTTTCCGGCCAGCAGCGGTGCGCCGGCAGCACGTGAAAAAGCCTGTTCAGCCAGCAGGCGAGGGCGCGGCGTACCGTAAGGCGTACTGGTCAGGCGGTCGAGAGGATTCGCTTCCCGTGACATTGGTCTTTTCCATGAACTCTCAGCCCATGGTAGCACCCCGACCGTGCCAAGGGCACAGGTCGGGGTGTGGGGTGCTTAGCGCTTGCTGACCTGTGGGGTGAGGCTGTCAATCAGGATGCGACCCGCCTCAAGGGCAAAGGCCTCGTCTTCCGGCTTGTCCTTGGCCGGGTCTACTGCATCAGCACCTTCTTCCTCTTCTGCCTGTTCGGCTTCGCGCCAGCTCTTCAGTGGCTCCTGGCCCTTGGCGGCACGACGGCGGTTTTCCATGGCCAGTCGCTTTTCATCAAGTTCCTGCTTCTCTGATTTTCGTGTCGACTCTTTCAGCGAAAGCGTCTTCTGCTTCTTGAGTTCACGTGCAAGGACAATGTTTTCATTCAGGTAGCGGAAGTCGGGGTCTGCTGCCTGGCGTGTCTGTGATGCCTGGCGCAGCGTGGTGAGCTGTTTGCTGAAGTCCTGATAGGGAAAGTAGCGTGCCGACGGAATGGTGTCCCATGGCATTGCATTTGGCAGTGCCGACTCGCCGACATCGGCTTCATCAAAAATATTCGGGAATGTGACATCCGGCACTACACCACGATGCTGTGTGCTGGCACCGGAAATACGATAGAACTTGGCCTCGGTCAGCTTGAGCTGGCCATGCTCCAGATCACGCAGTGACTGCACTGTGCCTTTGCCGAACGTGGTGCTGCCCACCACGAGTCCGCGGCCATAATCCTGGATGGCGCCGGCAGCGATTTCAGCGGCAGAGGCGGACAGGCGATTGACCATGACCACCAGCGGGCCGGCATAGGTCACTGATGGGTCTGGATCACCCATCAGCTCGATACGATCACTGGCATTCTTGACCTGAACAGTGGGGCCGGTGCCAATAAACAGACCGATCAGCGAGTTGGCTTCCGACAGCGAACCGCCACCGTTGTTGCGCAAGTCCAGCACAAGACCGTTGATCTTTTCTGCCTTCAGTTCATTGATCAGTTTTTTCACATCACGTGTAGTGCTGCGGTAATTCGGGTCGCCCGCCTGCATGGCCTGGAAGTCGGCATAGAAGGTCGGCAGCTTGATGACGCCGATCCGCAGTTCCTCTTCGCCACGCTTGATGGTCAGGACTTTTTTCTGGGCAGCCTGGTCTTCCAGCTTGACCGTGTTGCGCACGATGCTGACGGTACGGGTCTGGGTTTCATCCACGGCACCTGCCGGGATGACCTGCAGGCGCACGGTGGTGCCTTTCGGGCCACGAATCAGTTCAACGACTTCATCAATGCGCCAGCCGACCACGTCCACAAATTCCTTGTCGCCCTGTGCCACTGACACAATGCGATCACCGGTCTTTAGCTGCTTGGCCTTGTCGGCGGGGCCGGCGGGAACCAGTCGGACGATCTTGGTGTATTCGTCTTCACCCTGCAGGACGGCGCCGATGCCTTCCAGGGACAGACTCATGTTGATGTTGAAGTTTTCCTGCGTGCGCGGCGAAAAATATTCGGTATGCGGATCGTAGGTTTCGCTGAAGGAGTTCATGAAAACCTGAAAGGCATCATCACTCTTTGTGCGTGTCAGGTTGTTGAGCTGGCTGCGGTAACGCTTGCCCAGTGTTTTCTGTATTTCTGCATCGGTCTTGCCGGCCAGTCGCAAGCTGAGGGCAGCTGCCTTCAGGCGCTTGCGCCAGAGATCATCGAGTTCGGCACGGGTGGTGGCCCACGGTGCCTGCTCACGATCGATTTCCATGGCGTCTTCTGTACCGAAGTCCATGCGGGCAACGCCCTTGTCGATTTCGCCGATGACAAAGTTGAGTCGTTCAACGGCGCGCTGCTGGTAGCGATTGAATATGGTGAAAGGGCCCTTGACGTCGCTGCGCTTGAGCGCGTTGTCAAAACTGTTGCGCCAGGGTTCGAAACCCTGGATGTCGCTGGCGAGGAAATACAGGCGCTGTCCATCCAGATCCTTCAGGTAACGATCAAAGATCTGTGCGGACAGGGCGTCGTCCAGCTTGCGGTGTTCGTAGTGAAGCTCGTCGAGCAGGTCGACCACGGTGCGTGATGTTTGCGCCTGCATGCGGGTGGGCTGCAGTTCGCTGCGACTGGTTGGTGCGGTTGCCTGTTTGGCAAACACAGCTGAAAAAACTACTAATCCACCAACAGCTACGGTGGCAACAAGGCGTTTGCGCGTAAACAGGCCAGACATGGTCAACCATCACAGGGAGGGGGCCGGCACTGCGCCGGTTGCGACGGTGAGTGTAGCAAAGTCGGCCAGCCCCTTGCAGATCAATGCTTTGTCTTTTCGTTGCTGTGTATTGCAAGGCGACCAACGGGGGCTGGATCGGGATGGGTGTCCTGAGTCATGTGTGTCGACCGGATTGACCGGGCTCAGATGGCTTTGCTACTGTGGCAATCAGAATATACATTGTGTATACATCTCAGATGATTGCTGGCCGTTAGTCCTTGGTTCGATTCCTGGGAGGCGCCAGACAAACCATATGTCGTCACAGGAAACAGGTAGTTGCCATGGCCCGCCCGGAAGAGCTTGCACGTATTGCCAGAGGCCCGAAAACACCCCAGGAGCGCATCTGGTGGGACAAGTATTCGCATGAAAAGCTCGATGCCTGGCGGTTTGTCTGTGATGAGCCTGCCGATGCCTGTGCACGTGAAATTGCCCGCCAGAAGCCGTCAGGCTTGCTGGAGGAGGTGGAACTGCGGGCAAAAACAGAAGGTGGTGTGTTCCGGGCGTTCATGGATCAGGCGTATGCCGTGCCTGCCTGGGTGGATTTTGAGTCCATGGAGCTGGGGCGTCGTGTGCTGATGCGGCACGGTACCTTGCAGGGGCTGGTCCTGCTGTGCAGTTCGCTGGTGGAGGGGTATGCCTTTGCCAAACCGAGCCAGGTACTGGTGCAGACGGGGCGCCTGCAGAGGGATGTGTCGCGTCGCATCTATGAAACGGGGCAGTTCCTGCACAACATGGTGGGACCGGACGGCTTGCGTCCGGGCGGAGTCGGACATCGCACCATTCTGGAGGTACGTCTGCTGCACGCGTCGGTGCGCCATTATCTGGACATGCATCCGGGGCGCTACCCGGAGGAAAAATACCAGCGTCCCATCAATCAGGAGGACATGGCCGGCACCATTCTTGAGTTTGATTTCATGGTGGTGCGTGGTCTGAAGTTGCTGGGACTGGAGCTGACCGAGGCGGAGCGTGTGTCGATCCACTACTTCTGGCGCTACGCAGGCTGGCTGCTGGGGGTAAAGGAGGAGTTACTGTCGACGTCGTACCAGGAGCAGGAAATCATGGCGTTGCAGCTGCACACGCATGGCTACAGCCCGAGCCCTGAGGGGGCACAACTGGCGCGGGCCCTGCTGCGGGACATGAGCAACAAGCCGCCGTTCATGATGCCGGAAAAAGTGTTGCACACGATCAGCCGCTACCTGATCGGTGATGATCTGGCGGATGAGTTCGACATTCAGGCCTGGATGCCGGTGGAAGTGGCCATTCATCTGGCCCGTACGGGGGTTCGAGTCGGCAACATGGGGCTGCGCCTGCTCCCGGATGCGGGCCGGCGCCGGCTGGAAAAGGCGGCTCATGCCCTGAGCAGCCGGACGCTGCGGCGGGGCCTGGGTGATGATCCGGCGACATGGGGATTCCGCTCCATGGCGTGAGCATGACAGTCATCAGAAAAGCCCGGAAATTCCGGGCTTTTTCATGTGTGTGGCCACTTTGACTTGGGCATGCAAACGGTGTTTAGTGTCGCGCATTCAGGGACCCCCGCCTGCCTGGGATGATGTTATGCGCCGTGTTCTTCTTCGCTGGTCATTGCCGTTTTTACTGGTTTGTCTGCCTGGCTGTGATGCCATGGACCTGTTGCTGCGCAACACCGTGGATAGCGAGGAGGGAGGGGTTCGTCTGGCAGGTCTGACGGCACCGGTGACGATCCAGCGTGACGAGCTGGGCGTGCCACGCATAGAGGCCGCCAGTGAAGGTGATCTGGCCTTTGGCATGGGGTATGTCATGGCGTCGGATCGTCTGGCGCAAATGGTGTCTTATTCCCTGGTTGCGCAGGGACGCATGTCGGAGATGGCCGGACCGGTTACCCGTGATCTGGATGTCTATATGCGTACGCTCGGGGTGCGCAGGAATGCCGAGCAGCAGATGGCCCAGATGTCGCCTGCGCTACAAAAAAACCTGCAGCGGTTTGCCGACGGGGTGAATGCCTGGGTGCAGACACACAAGGATCGCTTGCCGCTGGATTTCAGGTTGAGTGGTTATACGCCGGAGCCATGGACACCCGTCAACTCGATGGATGTGTTTGCCATGCTCAATCTGGGTTTGTCCCTGAACCTGCCGGAAGAAATTGCCTTTCTGGATCTGGCCGCTGCGGTGGGCCC
>JBASJP010000240.1:0-7275 GCA_049655345.1 Moraxellaceae bacterium | reverse complement strand
GGGATGTACCGTCCGGTGTGACCGTGGTGGGTAATCCGGCCAAGCCCTTGATCAAGTCTTAATTTTTCTGGTTGTTTGATTATGCTGAATACCCCGTTTTCTCCGTGGCCCAGTTTTACGCAAGAAGAGGCCGATGCGGTCTCTCGTGTGGTGCTCTCCAACAAGGTTAATTACTGGACCGGGCAGGAATGCCGTGAGTTTGAAAAGGAGTTTGCTGCCTGGTGCGAGGTGCCGCATGCGGTGGCGCTCTCCAACGGTACGCTGGCGCTTGATCTGGCATTAAAGGCCTTGGGTATTGGCCCGGGTGACGAGGTGATTGTTACGCCGCGCACCTTTCTGGCCTCGGTAAGCACGATTGTCACTGCGGGTGCCACGCCGGTATTTGCCGATGTAGACCGTGATTCGCAAAACATTACGCCCGCTACCGTGGCGCGTGTAATTACGCCAAAAACCAGGGCGATTATTGCCGTGCATCTTGCCGGGTGGCCGTGTGACATGGACGGGCTTAATGCGCTGGCCGTTGAGCATGACCTGTCGGTGATTGAGGACTGTGCGCAGGCGCACGGGGCCAAATGGCATGGCACGCCGGTGGGTGGTCTGGGCGATGCGGCGGCATGGTCGTTCTGTCAGGACAAGATCATGAGCACCGGTGGCGAGGGCGGCATGCTCACCACCAACAGTGCCGACCTGTGGAATGCGGCATGGTCATACAAGGACCACGGCAAGAGTTTTGATGCGGTCTACAACCGCACGCACGCACCGGGTTTTCGCTGGCTGCATGAATCGTTTGGCACCAACTGGCGCATGCTGGAAATGCAGGGGGCCATCGGTCGTATCCAGCTCCGGCGCATGGACGACTGGCACAAGGCCCGCACGGCAAATGCCACGGCCATTCTGGCCGCCTGTGCAGAGTCTCTGGCCCTGCGTGTACCGGAGGTGCCGGCCGAGGTGGAGCATGCCTGGTATCGCGCCTATGCCTTTGTGCGCCCTGAGGGGGTGGCAGATGGCTGGAGCCGTGACCGCATCATGAACGAGATCGTGGCGCGCGGGGTGCCGTGCTATTCCGGCTCGTGCTCCGAGGTGTATCTGGAAAAGGCCTTTGACGGCACGCCCTGGCGCCCGGCAGAACGCCTGCCCGTGGCCCGTGAACTGGGTGAAACCAGCCTGATGTTTCTCACTCATCCCACCCTGACCCCCGCCGAGATAGACAAGACGTGTGCGGTCATCCGGGAAGTGATGGCGCTGGCTCACAGTTAATAGTCGCAACGATAAGTTATACTAATAAGGCTTGATGGTTAGTATAACAAGGTTATACTAATAAAAATATAAACCTAGTATAACTGTCATGTATTCAGAACTGTCCTCCACTGCCCAAACCGCGTATGCGCAGCTCTTTGATGCCTGCCAGACGGGCGATTACTTGCGTACAGTCGCCAATTTGCCCGGCTCGTTTGCGTCCAAAACGGTCAAGGGGCGCACGTATTGGTATTTTCAGTACACCGAGCCTGCAGGCAAGTTGCGTCAGGTTTATGTGGGGCCCGACACCCCGGAGGTAAAGACGCTGATCGCCAAAAAGGAGGTCAAGCCGGCGTCTCAAGAGGCTATTGGCAGATTGGTGCGGTCGGCAACCGTTCTTGGATGTGAGCCCGTACCCTCAAAGCACTTCCGGGTGATAGAGCGTCTGGCGGATTACGGCTTCTTCCGTGCGGGAGGGGTCTTGATAGGAACCCATGCCTTTATTTCCTATGGCAACCTGCTGGGCGTTCGCTGGGGTGTTCCTGAGCGCACGCAGGATGTAGATTTTGCCCATGCAGGGCGCAGCCTTTCCATCGCGCTGCCGGGTAATCTCAAGCTGGATACGGATGATGCAATCAAGTCACTGGACATGGGCCTGTTGCCCATCAGTGGCTTGGTCGACAAGACGGGTGCCACTTACCTTAACCCCCAAGAGCCTGAGTTCAGGCTCGACTTCGTTACCCCCTTGCATCGCGAGGATGGCCCCTATGTGCATGAGGGTCTGGGCATTACTCTGCAGCCTCTTAAATTCATGGAGTATTCCCTTGAGGGGGTACAACAAGCGGTAATTTTTTCCGGTGATCGGGCGGTCCTTGTCAACGTACCCGATCCGGCACGTTATGCCCTGCACAAATTGCTGATATATGGCGAACGAAAAGGCGCATTCAGGGCGAAACTTGAAAAAGACCTGAACCAAGTCGCCAGTTTGTTACTGGTGCTCCGTGAGCGCCTTCCGTGGAGTGTTGAAGAAGCGTGGCAGGATATGGACGCCCGGGGGCCCGGCTGGAGAAGGCGAATGACGCAAGGCCTGGAGCAGTTGGAGAGAAAGTTCCCGCAATATGAGTTTGGTGCCTGGCTTAAGGGGCTAAGTGTGGCGAATGCGAAACCACAATGATCAGGGTGACGGGGTCATCGGTTGTGTCGAAGTGCTGGTGCCACCTCGCCGATCGTTGGTTTTTTTGACTTGCCATGTCTGTAAAAGTAATTACAATGTAATCACATCAAGCAGCAGGAGCGCCAGGTCATGACGCAGCTAGTCCGCATCGGCAATAGCCGGGGTATCCGCATCCCGTCCGCCCTGATTGAGCAAGCCCAGTTAGACTCGGGCGAACTGATCATTAAGGCAGTGGAGGGCGGTTTGCTGATTCAGGTCAGGCCAACCCGCAAGAATGCCCGTGAGGGCTGGGATGTCGCCTTTGACCAGGCATTGGCCGGCAAGCCGCAGACGTTGAGTCAGGAAGACCGTGAATGGCTGGGCGCTGACTTGGGTGCCGATGAATGACCGCTGCCAAGGTTAAGCGCTTTGACGTGTGGTGGGTGAACCTGGACCCCACTATAGGGCGCGAAATCAACAAAAAACGCCCCTGCGTAGTCGTCTCGCCCGATGTAATGAATGATCGTCTGGCGACAGTGCTGGTGGTGCCGTTGACCTCGGGGGGCTTCGTGTTTCCTACGCGCCTGCCGGTCACCTTCAAGGGAAAGGAAGGGTACCTGCTGGTGGATCAGATGCGAGCCGTGGACAAGGAAAGGTTGGTGAGTAGTCAAGGCAAGTTGCTGGCAAAGTTCCAGTCACCATTGCTGGCATTGCTGCAGGAAGTGTTTGCTCCTTGAGGCGGTGAAGGCCCGTGAACTGGGCGAAACCAGCCTGATGTTTCTCACTCATCCCACCCTGACCCCGGCCGAGATAGACAAGACGTGTTCGGTCATCCGGGAAGTAATGGCATTAGCTCATAGTTAATAAGCCCATAGTTAATAAGCCCATAGTTAATAGGCGCAGCGTTAACAGTCGCAACGTTAGTCCGCTGCCAGCAGGGGCTGGAGTGGATCGTTTCTTCCTGCCAGTAAGCCTTGATTCAGCCGATACGTCTGCGCCAGTTGCCCCCTGATCATCGCTCTGGTTTGTGCGCTTACTCCCAGGCCGGCCGCCTCTTGCTCCCAGTGACTGAGTGCATCAACTACCTCCTGCACACATTCCTGGGCTTGCGCCCAGTTGGCATAGCTTGCCTGCCTGGCCAATTGCTGCATGGCCTTCAGGGGCGGGGTTTTTCCATACCCGGCAAAGGCGGTGCTGTGCTCTCCCCGAGGGTTGGGGCTAAACGTCACATCAAAAAATGGTGACGGACTCCATTGGCCACTATCGTCCTGCAGGAATGCCCAGTTTTTGCTGTGGTCATCCTGATTCAAGGCAAACAGATTAAACACCGCACGCCTGAACTGGCTTTGTCCTACCGCCGGACTCTTGCATAGCATTTGGCTCGCCTTGATCAGGCTCTCGTAATCCAGTGAGGGCATCCGAAAATCGGCATCCAGTAATCCGCACGCGCTGTGAAGGTGATAACGCCCTCCTGATGGCGTGCAGTCAAAACGCTTGAGTGCCAGCCAGGCGATGGCGCCGGTTTGTGCTGGCGCTGGAATCAGCTGCCATTCCGGCACGACAATGCCGGCTTTTTTCGCCAGGGTCAGGTAAGCAGCCTCACACAGGCTTTCTTCATGGCCTAATGCCAGGGATGAGGATGTGAACTTCACCAGCCATGGCTCATGGTCTGCCTGCGGTAGTGTACGGGCACTCAAGTGATCCCCTGCGCGTAGGTACACCTGAGCCTTGGGCCGAGCCCCCCCGGGGCTCCCTGCGGTAGCCAGATCGGCCAGCACCTCCTGGGTTTGCCCGTCGAACAGAGCCTGTGCCTGAATGCCCAGCTCAACAATGTTTGTAGTGGGCGCCGCTGATGCAGGCTGGTAGTCCGAAGCGGGTGCATATTCCAGTGCCCCCGTCCCCCGCGCACCGGTATAGGCCAACCGGTCCATTGCTGTCAGTTGATGCGGCAGAATTCCATGCTGCCGGAATACCCGGTCCATCAACAGCATTCCCCAGCCATCCGGCAAGGAATCCGCAAACACGCCATGCAGCCCTTGATGTGGGCTGCTGGGGGCTGGCTGCAGACTGTTATCGAACGATAAGGAAAACGGTGAAAGCGTGGCGTAGCGGGTCAAATAACCTGGGTCATACTGAAAATAGACCGTCTGTGCATTCTGAGCCAACACCCCTGTAAGCATGCGTTCACCCGTAGCAAGGCGACGGAATACCTCAAGTCTTCTGACCGGGATGAAAGTACTCATGACTTCAGTACCTCATCAATGCTGCGGGGCTGGGGCCGGGATGGCTGACACACAGCGGCCAGCGTTTCCAGGGTGTCTACTGATTGCCACAACAAGAGGAACTGGCGCAGGGAAATCTGGCCGGTGAGCTCAAACTTCTTGATGGTGGGGGCCGGCACGGTGCTTCTCTCGGCCAGTGCATCACGGGAGAGCCGCAGGGCTTTCCGTTTTTCTCGTACGGTATCCGCCAACTGCTGCTGCACGTCAGCAGATGACAGCAAGGATATGCGCCCCATAAAGCCACCATAAATATTAATGGATACAACTGTATCCTTAATTATGGTATTTATCAATAAATGGATATGGTTGTATCTATTATAGTGGCGGTCTGACCGACCGTTAAGCTGTTCCAGGTTCAATGCTGGCGCGGGTTCTAGCGGCTCGCATCCATTTGACAATGACCCTGCACTGCTAAAAAATGGCGGCAATCGCGCCCAGACCTCTGGTGTTGGCTTGTCCGGCATCACGTTTGGGCCTTCTTTTTTGTTCGAGACTTTGGCGCACAGTTAATAAGCGCAGCGTTAATTGGTCATACTGTTCTGATAACTGGAAATGCCCGGGCGCCAGACCGGGAGCAACGGATGCACCCTATGAAATCCCTGTTGTTACAGCTGTCTGCCCTGCCGCGCCGCGCCAAGCAGCTGGTATTGCTGACTGCCGATCTGACGGTGTTGCCCGGCCTGTTCTGGCTGGCACATGCCATGCGTCTGGACAATTTTTCTCCTGATGTAATGCCGCAGTTGCCGTCGTGGCCGCTCTGGCTAAGCCTCTTGGGCGTGGGCATGCTGGCACTTAACGGTGTGTACCGTGCGGTGGTGCGTGCCTTTGATGAAAAGCTGCTGCATGACCTGATCATGGCGGTAACGGCTGTAGTGGTTATCCTGTTTGCGCTGGCACTTTCGCAATTGGTGTTTTTGCCGCGCAGTGTGCCGTTCATGTTCGGCTTTTTCATGTTCTTGTGGGTATGGCTTAGCCGCTCGGGCATTCGCTGGATGGTGCGCAAGATGATCCGGCACCAGTCGGGTGTACGGCGTGTGGCCATTTACGGGGCCGGTGCTGCAGGCCGGCAATTGCTGGCGGCGCTGCGGGCCTCCAATGAATATCAGGCAGTGGCATTTTTTGATGATGCCCCCGGTCTGTCGGGTACCACGGTACTGGGTTTGCGTGTGTATGCGGGCAAGGACTTTGGTCGCCTGCACCCGCAACTGTTGCTGGACGAGGTTCTGATTGCCTTGCCGTCGGCATCGCGTGCGCGCCGCAGCGAGGTGATCAATCGCCTGGAACCGTTCAAGGTACATGTGCGTTCGCTGCCGGGCTTTACGCAGCTGGTGGGTGGTGAGGTGTCCATCTCGGATATCCGCGACGTTGATATTGCCGACTTGCTGGGCCGAGATGCGGTTCCGCCGTCAGCAGAACTGCTGCAAAAGGATATTGCCGGCAAATGTGTGCTGGTGACCGGCGCCGGTGGCTCGATCGGTGCGGAACTTTGCCGTCAGGTACTCAAACAGAATCCGTCGCATTTGTTGTTGTGGGAACTCAGTGAGTTTGCCCTGTACGCCATTGAGCAGGAGCTTAAGGCGGCTGCGGGCAAGGCGCAGATCATTCCGGTGCTGGGCTCGGTGCTGCACGAAGAGCGCATGGCCAGGGTGATGTCGCATTACGGGGTGCATACGGTGTATCACGCGGCGGCCTACAAGCATGTGCCGCTGGTGGAGTGGAATCCCTTCGAAGGCATCATGAACAATGCCTTTGGCACGCTGCGGGCGGCGAAGGCGGCGGTAAAGGCGGGTGTGTCTACCTTTGTGCTTATCTCTACCGACAAGGCGGTGCGCCCGACCAATGTGATGGGTGCGTCCAAACGTCTGGCCGAACTGGCCCTGCAGGCGCTGGCGGCCGAGCCGGACATGAAAACCCGTTTCTGCATGGTGCGTTTTGGCAATGTGCTGGGCTCGTCCGGCTCGGTCGTGCCGCTGTTTCGGGCGCAGATTGCCAGGGGGGGGCCGGTGACGGTGACCCACCCGGAAGTCACCCGCTATTTCATGACCATTCCCGAGGCCTCGCAACTGGTGATTCAGGCGGGGGCCATGGGGGCGGGCGGTGATGTGTTTGTGCTGGACATGGGCGAGTCGGTAAGGATTGTGGACCTGGCCCACAAGATGATCCGCCTGAGTGGCATGACCGTGCGCGAGCCGGATGAGCCCGATGGCGACATCGAGGTTGCTTTTTCCGGTTTGCGTCCGGGTGAAAAGCTGTATGAAGAGCTGCTGATTGGCAGCAATGTCTCGGGCACATCGCACCCGCGCATCATGCGGGCCATGGAAAGCCATTTGCCGTTGCAGGAATACGAGGACCTGATGCTGTCGTTGCGTGAAATGGCCCGGGCCTACGATGTGGTCAGCCTCAAGACCACGCTGGCACGGGTGGTGGAGGGCTATTCACCGGATATGTCGGTACTGGGGTTGATTACCCCCGTCAACGTCACCCTTGATGCTGCCCCTGATGTTGCTGCCCCTGACGTTGAGGTGCCGAATGTTGAAGAACCCAATGTAGTGCCGTTTGCACGCCGTGAGGGTAACCCGGCGCAGTAGTGGCGGAGTTGTAGGC
>JBASJP010000239.1:0-8989 GCA_049655345.1 Moraxellaceae bacterium | reverse complement strand
CGGTGAACGATTGGGATTCGGGATGGGCGTGGACAATCAGGACATTCATGCAAAGGGCCTCGATGCGATCAAAAGCAAAGGCCGGACTTTAGCAAGCAAGGCCACCCGATGCATATGTCCGCCCGGGCCAACAGGCCATTACAGGCAGTCCCGGCCCAAAATGCCGGTAGATGGGCCCCGCCACACATTCCCTGTCTGCCTGCACAGTGCTAAAAAGGGTGACTTTTCCGGGAGCACGCCATGACCTACACCACCCTCGATTACCGTGTTGACGACGGCATCCTCACCCTCACCCTCAACCGTCCCGACCAGCTCAATGCCTTCACGGTGGAAATGGCAGATGAACTCGAACACGCGTTTCATCGCGCCAGCGAGGATGACGAGGTAAAGGCCATTGTCGTGACCGGCGCCGGCCGTGCCTTTTGTGCCGGCATGGACCTGTCGGTCCCCGGCAATGTGTTCGGTCTGGATGAAAGCGTGCACCCCACCATGACCGACATGCATGAACACCTCACCGAGGCACCGTTCCAGCGCGGCGTGCGCGACACCGGCGGCCGCGTCACGCTCAGCATTTTTGAATGCAAGAAACCGGTGATCGGCGCCATCAATGGTGCGGCCGTCGGCATTGGTGCCACCATGACACTGGCCATGGACATCCGTATTGCCTCGGAGAAAGCCCGCATCGGTTTTGTCTTCGGCAAGATTGCCGTGGCACCGGAGGCCTGCTCAACCTGGTTCCTGCCACGCATTGTCGGCATCCAGCAGGCACTGGAATGGGTCTACAGCGCCGACATCCTCACGGCCGAGGAAGCGTTGCGCGGCCGTCTGGTCAAGGCCGTGGTACCACCGGAAAAACTGATGGAAGAGGCCTATGCCCTCGCACGCAAGTTCGTGACACACCGCTCGCCGGTCTCCACTGCCCTGATCCGCCAGATGATGTACCGCAACAGCGCCCAGCCACACCCGCGCGAGGCACACAAGGTCGAATCGCTGTCCATGTTCTACACCAGCATTGGCGACGGCAAGGAAGGCGTGAAGTCCTTTCTGGAAAAGCGTGACCCGGCCTACACCGGCAAGGCCAGCGCCATGCCGGACTTCTATCCCTGGTGGGAATGACACACAACCGTTGAACCTGTCCGGTACATCGGCTCTACTTCAGCGTACCGGACAGGACGACCACCTGATGATTTTGCCTTGGCCAGTCCTGCTGCGACTGCTCCCGCTCATTGCCCCCTTCGTTTTGCTGACGCATGCACCGTGCACCAGCGCCGCTGACACAACCGTCAGCCAGGCTGCGCCTGCCGCAGAATCAGCCACGACAGAACCTCGCTCGCGCGCAGAATTCCTGTGGGAACTCGATCCCTACTACTCCAGCATCGGGCTTGAAATCCCGCTCAGCCGTGACGCCTTGCCGGACGGAAAAGAACTGCGTGAAGTGCAGGTATATCGTGAACTGTTCCGGCAATCGCTGCGCCCGCGCATCATGATGCTGGAAGGCAGCGTTTATCCCCTGCCCGCTGCCGGTGCCTGGCTCAAATCAAACCACCCGGATGTCTATGATGATTTTGACATTGGCAATCTGGGCGACAATCAGCTGAATGTGCTCGACGGCATTACCGCAGGCTTTCAGGAGCCATGGGCCATCTCGCTCTTTGTGGGTTCCGCCATGCGGTTCTCGCGCAAGGAAGAAGCCGCCGACACCCGCAACCGCGCCTACATGGGCTATCTGGTTTCTGCCGGAAAAAAGCATATCCGCAACAACACCCTGATTGACGATGACTGGTGGGAGTTCGAGTGGAAGCTCAAGGGCGAGCGCAACCTGAATGACGAGGAACTGAGCTGGAGCTTTCGCGCCGGCATCAAGAATCATGGCAATCCCGATATTGTCGATGTCGCCTTTGTCGGCTTGCGCCGCAGCAATCTGGATTTTGATGGACCACTGCTTGGCATCGTTGCCAATTCCAACATCGAGTTACTAACCGAGGTTGACCAGCACGGCATGCGTTTCCTGCGTCAGGAACTGACGATTGGCAAAAAGTTTCCGCTGCCCCGGCAACGCTTTGCCCTTAGCCTCGACATCGGCTTCATTTACGAAGACGAAGCCAAGTACAGGGGCACACTGGTCGACCCGGATGCCGACGCCTTTACACTGGTGTTCCGGCCCAATATTGCCTTCTGAGAGGCCATCCGGGTTGCCTGACCACTTTCCATTGCACGCCTGCCGCACCACAATGCAGTCACCACCGCTGCAAGGACTTGTCATGCCCACGCCCCAGACCGGCATTCTCGCCCCGCTACCGCCGCTAGCCCGCTCGCTGTTTTTTGCCCTGAATCCTGCGACCGATCCGCGCCCGGCGCTGCAGGCACTTGCCGCCATCACGGATGGCAGCCGGCTGGTGATCGGCATTGGCCCCACACTCGCCACTGCCCTTAACGCCAACATTGCCGGCCTGCATCCACTGGAGCCGATTACCGCTCATGGCCTCAGCATCCCCTCCACCCCGCGCGCACTCTGGTGCTGGTTGCGCGGCACGGATCGCGGCGAACTGCTTAATCATTCACGCCAGATCGAGGCACTGCTGTCGCCAGCCTTCCGTCTGGAGCAGGCGCTCGACACCTTCCTGCACCGCCATGGCCGCGACCTCACCGGCTATGAGGACGGTACCGAAAATCCGGAAGGGGATGATGCCGTTGCTGCTGCATTCACCAGCGATGGCACCAGTCTGGTTGCCATCCAGCAATGGACACACGATTTCTCTGCCTTCGACGCCTTGTCCCAGGAAGAACAGGACAACATTGTTGGCCGCCGCCGCGATGACAACGAAGAACTGGACGATGCGCCCGCATCCGCCCATGTCAAACGCACGGCACAGGAAAGCTTCGCACCGGAAGCATTTGTATGGCGCCGCTCCATGCCGTGGGCAGAGGGGCAAAATGGCGGCCTGCTGTTTGTCGCCTTTGGTCATTCATTGCGTGCCTTCGAAGTACAGATGCAGCGCATGGCGGGACTGGATGACGGCATCACTGATGGACTGTTCCGCATCAGCCAGCCCGTCACCGGCGACAGTTTCTGGTGCCCGGCCATGCGGAACAGTCACCCCGATCTTTCGCCGCTCGGCTTGTAGCAAGCCCGACGACCGCCACGGATGCCCGTTGTGAACAACTGGACGATTGCCCCGCTGCGTGAACATGCCGCGCTGATTCCCCGGCTGGCAAAACTGCATCAGGCGCAGTGGCAGGACCTGCATCCCCGCATGAGCGCCAGCGCATGGGAGGCAGAACTTTCCTGGCATATGACGGCTGCCATACCAGCAACACTTGTTGCCGTGGACGAGCATGGCGAGTTGCTCGGCTCTGCCAGTCTGGTACACGACGACATGGACGGTCTGGTGCAGCTGTCACCATGGCTGGCCAATGTACTGGTATTGCCAGAGGCCCGTGGCAAGGGCGTCGGCGCCGCCCTGATTGAGGCCATTGCCACGACCGCACGCGCACAGGGCCATGCACGGCTTTACCTCTTTACTACAGACCGGATGGACTTCTATCTGCAACGTAACTGGGCGCATCTGGAAGACCGCATTCACCATGGCAAAACCGTTTCCCTCATGCACAGAAACCTTGCATGAACAGGAGCTTTGCATGAACGTCATCAACCGCTTTCCCGCACTCAACCGGCGCATGTTATTCCTGTTGATTGCATTCCCGTTTTTTTCTGCATGCGGCAATGGCAAAGAAAATCACGCCGTAGAAATTGCACCACAAGAAATGAATGGCCTGACTGTAGTAACAGTGGCTGACGGACTTTCATTCCCGTGGAGCATGGCATTTCTTCCCGACACCAACCTGCTCGTCACCGAACGCAGCGGCGCGCTACGCCTTGTCACGGCCAGCGGCAAGATATCTGCGCCCATAAAAGGCATTCCCACCGCACGCGTGAGTGGCCAGGGAGGCCTGTTTGATGTTGTGCTTGACCCGGACTTCATTAAAAACCGGCTGGTGTACCTGAGTTATGCCGAACCCGGCGATGGCAACACCAACGGGCTGGCCGTCGCGCGGGGAACCCTCAGTGCTGACAACATGTCTTTCGACAACATGCAGGTCATTTTCCGGCAAACACCCAAAGTAGAAAGTGACGGGCACTTTGGTGGTCGCCTTGTATTTTCCCGTGACAAGCACCTGTTCATTACCCTGGGAGACCGGCAGCACAGCAGCGAGCGCCAGAAAGCGCAGCAACTCGACACACACCATGGCAAGGTTGTGCGAATTTTTCCTGACGGCCGCGTTCCTGCGGACAACCCTTTCATCAAGACGGCAGGTGCCCTTCCGGAAATCTGGAGCCTCGGCCACCGCAATCCGCAAGGCGCTGCGCTGCATCCGGACACTGGCGAACTTTGGGCAAGTGAGCATGGGCCACAAGGTGGCGATGAAATCAACATTGTGCAACGCGGCAAAAATTACGGCTGGCCTGTCGTTACCTACGGCTGCGAATACATGACCTGCTTTCAGGTTGGTGAAGGCAAGAGCAAGCCCGGCATGGAAGAGCCACTGACCTGGTGGCTACCAAAATCCATTGCCCCCAGCGGCCTCGCGTTTTATACCGGCAACCGTTATCCGGAGTGGAAGGGGCAACTTTTCAGTGGCGCACTGTCGGGTGAGGCATTATGGCGACTTAAACCGGTTGGAAACCGGATTGTGGAGCGTGAAGCACTACTGACAGAACTGGGCGCCCGTATCCGTGATGTACGGCAAGGACCGGATGGATGGCTTTATCTGCTGACTGACTCATCGGGTGGCCGCGTGCTGCGACTGGAACGCTGACATGAAAAAGGGCTGCCCCGCAAAGGGCAGCCCTTTTCTCAGAACACGCAGAGTCACTTCGCCGGCACCTTCCGCAATTTCCAGAAAATGATGCCGACAAGCAGCAGCAGCGCCCCAAGAAATACGGTATTGAATACCGGAAAAGGCTCCTCTGTACTGTCCCATGCCTCGATATTCACGGCATTGGGAAACAGCTTGAGAACCGGCACCCGCCAGCCGTAATACGTGACCAGCGCCAGTTGTTCTTCCTTCTGGCCCAGCAACTGCGCGCGTCCTTGAACCTCGGCTGAATCAAACTTCAGATACCAGGGAAAACCAAAACCCGTATCCTCGTTGCGATACACAAAGACCTCTGTTCCCTCTGCATTCGATGAGTGAATGAAATACACATCCGTGCCACGAACCGGCGGCACTGGCGATCCGCCGGTACTCGGTGCCGCACCATCCACACGCTTCACTTCGTAGCCATCAACATGAACCACCCGGTGTTGCGGCAGTGCATAGGCAAGCACACCGATGACCATCAGCAACAACAGACCGGCCAGCACCATCATGGCCTTGCGAATCCCGCCCATTTGTTTCTCCTTGCGTGTCTTGCCGACACTCAGCGTGCGTAGGTGTTTTCCAGATAATCAATAATTGCTGCCGACTCCAGCATCTTCACACCGGTGTTCGGATCTTCCAGATACGGCACCTGCATGTGGCCGGTACGCGCAAAATGCGCAGCACGCTTGCCCCCTTCAATCGGCCGGTAAGGACCGGGCTTCAGGCGCAGCACTGCCGGCCCCACATCCTGCCAGCGCTCCTTGCCGACATTGTGCAGCACATAGGGAATCTCCAGTTCGGTCAGCCGCTCGCGCACCAGGCGCGCATACGGGCTTGCCTCAAAACTCCACAGCTCCAGTGGCTGTGCCGGCGCCTTTGAGGGGCGCGCACGCAACCCGCGCAAGCCACGCAGGACCGATGCGGCCATCCGCATTTTCGGCAGGACCGGACCAGGCTGGTACGGTGCCGGTACATCGCGGTTGGCATAGGTGCGGAACAGGTAGGCAACAATGTCGGACGACTCGTACATCAGGGTGTTCGTGTTGGGGTCATGCAGCAGGGGAAACTGTGCCTTGCCGCCAATACGCTCGGCCTCTGCACGAAAACGGCTGCCACCCTTCGGGCATGGCAGGATATCGGCATCCAGATGCAGGGCCGTCAATGCCTCACGTACCGCGCGGCAGTGCGGGCAACCCTCCATGTCGTACAGACGCAAACGCTGCGCCGGCAGCGTGCTGTGTACCACCGAGGGCAGCACCGATGCGCCACGCCACAAACCCAGTTGCGAACTGAGAACAGAACCAAGCACATTGATCTGGTGCACCACAGGATTGGGCATGAAAAGTCACCACCGGCATGTCAGGGAGGGCCATAGGGAATCAGGAACTGTACAGCGGTGCAACAGCCAGCGCGGCCAAATGACGCCTCACAGTCCCCTGTCAGCCGCCACAGTACTGGCTTTCACCACTTCACGGACAAATTGACCAATGGGTCATAATGATACTTTCACCCACCCCCCTGCATCAGCGATAATGCGCCGGAATTTTTCAGGCCATGACGCCCGGCATTACGGGTGTCGACCCTTGGCCAAAGCCCCGCCGCCCACCCGGGCGGACCGGGATTCGCGGACAGCGCCCACCCCGGCGCCGGTTCGGCCACAAGCCATTGGGCCTTGCCCACAGGTAACAAAACACTATGACTACGCTCAAGGTCTATAAGGATCTCACCCGCCCCCAGCTCGTTGAACTCGCTGTACAGCGCAACGAAGGCACCCTGGCCGACAACGGTGCGCTCACTGTCAACACCGGTCACCGCACCGGCCGCTCGCCGGCTGACCGTTTCATCGTTGACGAGCCCAGCACCAGCGCCAGCATTCACTGGGGTCCGGTCAACAAGGCCTTCCCGGCTGACAAGTTCGACGCCCTGTGGGATCGCGTCCAGGCCTATATCAGCGAGCGCGACCAGTTTGTGTCCCACCTGCACGTTGGCTCCGACCCGCAGCACTACCTGCCGGTAAAGGTCACCACCGAAACCGCCTGGCATGCCCTGTTCGGCAAGAACCTGTTCATCACCCCGGCCGAGTTCAACCACGGCAAGAAGGAAGAGTGGCAGGTCATCAACGCCCCCGGCTTCGAGTGCGTACCCGACCGTGACGGCACCAACTCCGATGGTTGCGTCATCCTCAATTTTGCGGCCCGCAAGGTGCTGCTCGCCGGCATGAACTACGCTGGTGAAATGAAAAAAGCCATGTTCTCCGTGCAGAACTTCCTGCTGCCGGGCAACGACGTGCTGTCCATGCACTGCTCCTCCAACGTTGGTGACGACGGTGGCGTGGCCCTGTTCTTCGGTCTGTCCGGCACCGGCAAGACCACCCTGTCGGCTGATCCGGAGCGCTCCCTGATCGGTGACGACGAGCACGGCTGGGCACCCGGCTCCGTGTTCAACATTGAAGGCGGTTGCTATGCCAAGTGCATCAACCTGTCCAAGGAAAACGAGCCCGTCATCTGGGACGCCATCAAGTTTGGTGCCGTGCTGGAAAACGTCGTGCTTGATGAAAACACCCGCAAGCCGGATTACGATGACACCAGCCGCACCCAGAACACCCGTGCCGCCTACCCGCTGGAACACATCGCCAAGCGCATCGAGATCAACCGTGCCGGCGAACCCAAGCACGTGATCTTCCTGACCTGTGACCTGTACGGTGTGATGCCGCCAGTAGCCATCCTGAACAACGAACAGGCTGCCTTCCACTTCCTGTCCGGCTACACCGCACTGGTGGGCTCGACCGAAATGGGCGCTGGTCCCGGCATCAAGACCACCTTCTCCACCTGCTTCGGCGCACCGTTCTTCCCGCGTCGTGCCGGCGAATACGCCAACCTGCTGATGAAGCGCATCAATGCCTTTGATTCCAAGGTGTTCATCGTCTCCACCGGCTGGACCGGCGGCCCGCACGGCACCGGCAAGCGTTTCAGCATCCCGACCACCCGTGCCGTGATCCGCGCCATCCTCACCGGCAAGCTGGACAACGTGCAGACACAGCACCTGGACATCATGAACCTGGATGTGCCGGTGGCCGTGGAAGGCGTCGACAGCAACCTGCTCGTCCCACGCAACAACTGGGCCGACAAGGACCAGCACGATGCCAAGGCTCGCGAACTGGCCGGCCTGTTCCAGAAAAACTTCGAAGAGAAGTATCCGGACGTTGACGCTGCCATCCGTGCTGCAGGCCCCAAGGCCTGAGTTGCAGAACCTGAACTGCATGAACCTGAACTGCGTGAAACGGCTGCAACACTGGCTGTGACAACAATAAAGGGCGCCTGATGGCGCCCTTTATTGTTTGGTGGTCGTGCGCTGTTTACTGCACACACAAAATTTTCCAACAACACACTCTGCCCGGACATCGCCATGCTCATCGCACTTTTATTCACCACCTCCATGCTGGTGATCTGCTCACTGGTGCAGGTCTTTGGCTCTGTGTGGGCAGTGACGCTTGCCAACCGCTTCTACCAGCGACGAGGCAACAGAATCTGGGCAAAAACCATTACGGTCGCCATTACAACCACCATGCTGATGCTGACTGCGATTGTTCAGGTCGCACTCTGGGCAGTGTTGCTAAACCAGTCCGGCCAGCTACCGGACTTCACGACAGCGTTTTATTTCTCGTCCGTCAATTTTTCCACGCTTGGCTACGGCGACATCATGCTGACGGACAACTGGCGACTTGCCGGCCCGCAGGAAGCCCTTAACGGCATGCTGATGTTCGGGGTTTCCGGTGCCACTGCCTATGCCGTGTTCAACCGCATTTTTTTCGAGCACGAAAACCAGCGTTGATGTCATGGCAACCATGTCGCACATCACCCGCGCTGGCTTTTCCCGGTCGCACACCATCACACCCAATTGATCAACCACAGGAAACAACATGAGCAGCCTGCCCAAATGCCCCCAATGCAGCTCGGAATTCACCTACGAAGACGGCAGCATGTACATCTGCCCGGAATGTGCGCATGAGTGGCCCAAAGATGCCACTGCCGAGACCACGGAAGAGAAGCGCGTCATTCGTGATGCCAACGGCAATGAACTCAATGATGGCGACACCGTCACCGTGATCAAGGACCTCAAGGTCAAG
>JBASJP010000238.1:0-15902 GCA_049655345.1 Moraxellaceae bacterium | reverse complement strand
CGCGAAGCCATGACGGCAGGACCACCCGTATTGAAACGATAAAGCGGATAGCTCGACACGGTCTTGCCGGAAACGCCACGCAAATCCTTCACCAGACGGAATTCGCAAGCGATACCGGAAGGCAGATCCTGTGCAAAGTCATACACCCAGTTACGCGTATCCACCCAGCGACCCTTCCCGGGCAACGGACAACTGATGGTGAACGGATTGCTGTAACGCGGCTGCCCCAGACGAACCATGGGTTCGGAGAAGCGGGTCTGCACCTGTCGTACCGGATAGGTTTCACCCTGCGGCACAAAAAAATCCAGCTTCAGCAATCCTCCTGTCGCAGGAAGCGCCTCTGCCAGCGGACTCGTGCTGAACGAAAACGCCGTCTTGCCTGCCAGCACATGTCCTGTCACATCCCGCTGGTCCCTGACCAGGGTGAAGGTACAGGAGTGTCCCTGCGGCACATCCCGGTCAAAGTCATAGGCCCAGTTACGCGTATCAATCCAGCGCCCCTTGCCCTTGGCCACACAATCAATCGTGAAGGGGTTCTTAACGCGGGGATCCCCCAGCCGCACCATGTCGGAGGTGAAGCGGGCCGTCACCTGCCGCACAGACTCCAGCTCGCCTTGCGGACTGAACTGGATGACGGCAGGTGCCACAGGCACCGCTGCAAACAGGGAGGAGACAGGAAAGGCACAGAAAGCCAGCAGAAAGGCGCGCAAACGCATGGACGTCATCCTTGGATAAGCCGGCAGGCACCGGCACTCATGCAGGGATTCTAGGCGCGCAGGTATGGGTGTCTCAACGCAAAAAACAGGCAATCACTGACGGGATCACAATCCGTCAGTTTTTGGCATCCTCGGCCAGAATGGCGAGCAGCGCCGTCATGTCGTCCGGCAGCGGCGATTCCCAGCTCATCTGGACCGCAGTACCCGGATGCACCAGTCCCAACCGGCGCGCATGCAGGGCCTGCCGGGGAAACCGCTGCACGGCACGAATCATTTCCTGACTGCCGCCCTTGGGCAGCCGTGGCCGGCCGCCATAGACAGGATCACCAACCAGCGGGTGCCCAATATGGGACATGTGCACACGAATCTGGTGTGTACGCCCGGTCTCCAGCTGCACCTTTACATGCGTATGACCCCGGAACCGTGCAATCACACGGTAATGCGTCACCGCATTACGGCCACGTTCATCCTCTTCGTCACGGCGACTCACCACGGCCATGCGGGTGCGATCCGTGGGATGCCGGTCAATCGGTGCATCAATGGTGCCGCCGCCCGTCATCACGCCGCAGACCACGGCCTCGTACTCGCGGTACACGGACTTGTCTGCCAGTTGCGCCGTCAGGGCCGTATGGGCCGGCAGCGTCTTGGCCACCACCAGCAGGCCGGAGGTGTCCTTGTCGATACGATGCACAATACCGGCGCGCGGCAGCAGACGCAGATCCGGGCAATGGAACAGGAGCGCATTCATCAGCGTGCCATCCGGGTTACCCGCACCCGGATGCACAACCAGTCCCGCCGGCTTGTCCAGCACCAGCAGATCGTCATCCTCAAACAGGATGTTCAGCGGGATATCCTGCGGCAGCGCCTCGGTCTCGGACTCCAGCTCGGCCAGCAGCACCAGCGCCTCACCACCAGCCACCTTGTCCTTCGGCTTGCCTGACTTGCCTTCCACGGTCAGACGCCCGTCCTTGATCCAGTCCTTGAGGCGCTCGCGGGAATACTCGGGGAAAAGCTGGGCCGCAGCCTGATCCAGACGGGCGCCGGCAAGCTCAAGGGGGACAGATGCGTTTAAACTGACGGTTACAGACATGCGATGTGGGCGCGGACGCTAATGTGGTTAAATGCGGCCTGCATTCTAGTCCGGGGCAGCCCTTCCTGTCCCGACGTCATCGGAAATACTGCAATGTCCCGTTTGCTGCGCTTCACCACCATCCTGACCCTGGCGCTCCTGGCCGCCTGCTCATCCAGCCCCAAAAAGGGCCAGATGGCGGAAAAGGAGTATTACGAAGCCGCACAGAAGAGCATGAAGTCCGGCAACTTCATGGCAGCCTCGGATCATCTGGAGGCCCTGGAGTCCCACTTCCCGGTCGGTCGTTATACAGAGCAGGCCCAGTTGGAGCTTATCTACGCCAAGTTCCGCCACGCCGACCATGCCGGCGCCTCGGCCGCAGCTGACCGCTTCATCCGTCTGCACCCGGGTCATGCCCAGGTGGACTACGCCATCTACATGAAAGGCCTGGCTGCCTACGAAGGCGACCGCGATGTCTTTCTGCGCATCATGCCGATCAATACGGCGGCCCGTGACCTGGCGTCATCCCGCGAGGCGTTTCAGGAGTTCAGCGAACTGCTGCGCCGCTTTCCCGATAGCCAGTATGTGTCGGACGCCCGTGCCCGCATGATCCATATCCGCAACCAGATGGCGACACAGGAACTGCATGCCGCCCGCTTCTATGCCAAGCGCAAGGCCTACGTCTCCTGCCTCAACCGCACACGCTGGATCATTGAAAACTATCCAGGCACGCCCGCTGTACCCGACGCACTGGCGTTGCAGGTATGGGCTTACGGCAAACTCGGCATCAAGGATCTGGCAGAGCAGCAACTGGCACTGCTGCGCAGCAACTACCCCGAGCACAATGGCATCGACAAACTGGGGCAGCTCACCATTGATATCGGCGCACACAACGAAGACCGCAGCTGGCTTAACATCCTGAGCTTCGGCCTGCTGGGCAAGGCAGACGCCTCAAACTGAGCACTGGCAACCGCCATGGTTTTTTCCCTGCGCCGGCTACGCGACGATGACTTTCACGCGGTCCTGAAGATTCAGGAAGCCGCCTACCCCGAGCTGGCAGAGTCCTCCCTCGCCATTGCGGATCGCCTGCAGCAGGCACCGCAATGGTGCTGGGGTGCCGAACAACACGGACACCTCTGCGCCTACCTGCTCGCCCATCCCTGGCCCGCCACAGCACCACCGCCATGGAATACACCCCTGCCACGCCTGCCACGGCACAGCACACACCTCTACATTCACGATCTTGCCCTCGGCCCGCAGGCACGCAGTGGCGGACTCGCGCGACGGCTGATCAACACCGTCCTGCAGCGGGCACGGCATGCGCGCATTGCCGAAGTGAACCTGGTTGCCGTGCAGTCCTCCACCGGCTTCTGGCAACGACAGGGTTTTCACATCATGCAAACGCCGGCAACGCTCGGCAACACACTCGCCAGTTATGGTGATGATGCCCGCCTGATGTGGCGACGCGTCTGACGCAGCAGACGTGCTTCGTGCACATAAAAAAAGGGCGCCAGAAGGCGCCCGAAAGGAGAAACCCGTTTCGCTACCCGCTTACCAGTAAATCCCTCGCATGATGTACTGGAAGGCCACCTGCTCGGATGATGGTGCAGGTGCCGGAGCCGCCTCGGCATTCTTACCCTTGGCTGCATCCGATTCCGGGAACATCTTGAACCCGGTATTCATGATGATCTCGGTGGTCTTGGGCGCAAGGTCATAGAGAATCTGCGCAAAAATACCCAGGCGTGTCGCAATGCGCTTCGGACGACGGATCATCGCATCACAGATCATGTCGGCCGCTTCTTCCGGCTGAATGGCCGGCGCGTAATCGTACATCTTGGTCGGAGCAATCATTGGTGTGCGCACCAGTGGCATGTTGATCGTGGTAAAGCGCACATTCTGGTCCGAGAACTCTGCGGCCGCACAACGAGAGAACGCATCCAGCGCTGACTTTGACGCAACATAAGCCGAGAAGCGCGGCGCATTGGTCAGCACACCGATCGAGGAAATATTGATGATCAGACCGCGACGGTTGGCAGTCATCGAGGGCAGCAGACCCATGATCAAACGCAGTGCGCCAAAATAATTGAGCTGCATGGTGCGTTCATAGTCATGGAAGCGATCATACGCCGAGGCAACTCCGCGCCGAATCGAACGGCCAGCGTTGTTGACCAGCACATCCACGCGGCCATGCTGCTCCAGCACTTCCTTCACCAGACGGTCGCAATCTTCAAGATTGGACACATCACAGGTATGAATGAACGCACGCGCCCCCTTGGCCTCAACCTCGACCAGGGTTTCTTCAAGCTTTTCACGGGTACGGGCTACCAGCAAAATGGTTGCCTCCGTGTCCGCCAGACGCAATGCCGTCGCCTTGCCGATACCACTGGATGCACCGGTGATCAGGATCACCTTGCCCTTCACATTGCCGGCCAGCGTGCGGTCAATGAACAGATCCGAATCCAGATTGCGTGCCCAGTAATCCCAGACCGCACCCGCATACTGGTCCAGACGTGGGCAGGACACACCCGTGCCCTGCAACTCCTTCAGGGTTTCACGGCAATCGAATTTGGTCGGGTAGTTGATAAAGCCCACCGCCGCTTCCGGAATCTGGAAATCATTCAGGAACTGCTTCTTGATACGCTGCACGGGTGGCAACTTGCCAATACCGCCAGTGATGGCAGACGGAATGAAACCCAGCATGCGTGCATCAATGCGCATCGCAAATTCCGGTGCGGATGCCGCCCGCGCAAAGATATTCATCACCTCGCCAACCTTGTGCGGCTTGGGATCGGTGAGATGGAAGCATCGACCATCCAGACCAGGCTTGTGCGCCAGCACATCCATCGCACCGGCCACATAATCCACCGGCACAATATTCAGGCGACCACCCTCAACACCCAGCATCGGCATCCAGCGCGGCAATGCGTCACGCAAGGTCTTGATCAGGCGAAAGAAGAAATACGGACCATCAATCTTGTCGATCTCGCCGGTCTTCGAGTGACCCACAACCATGCCCGGACGATAGATACGATAGGGAACCCTGGCCTCGTTACGCACCACTTTTTCCGCATCATGCTTGGTGCGCAGATACGGGTTCACCAGCTTTTCTGCTTCCTCGAACATGTCTTCACGGAAAATGCCGTTGAACAGACCGGCCACCGCAATCGAACTGGCATAGTTGAAGCAACCGGCCTTGAGTTGCTCGGCGGCCTGCAGGGCATGACGGGTACCTTCGACATTCGCCTTTACCTGATCGGCTTCCGGCGCATCAATGTCGTAAATGGCAGCCAGATGGAAAAAGTGGTCGATGTTCCCGGCCATTTTCGCGACAAAGGCCTCGTCCAGCCCCAGACCCACCATGGAGAGATCGCCAGTAACTGCATGCAGGCGATCTGCCTGGTGCGGGAAACGACTTTTCAGTGCAGTGAACTTGAGCTCGCTACCAGGGCGCACCAGTACATGAACATGGCCACCCCGGTTCAGCAGACGCTCAGTGAGAAACTTGCCAATGAAACCGGTCGCACCGGTAAGAAAATAATGCATGACACACTCCCTGATGGTCCTGTAGCTGCAGTACTCCACGGCCACCCTCCCCAAGAGGGCTCCGACCTGCAGACAGATACAGTGTAATCAGCATAGAAGCATTATCTCCACCGCGCCGAGCGGCCATGCAGTCACAAAAACCCTTTAAAATCAAATAGTTAGAGTATTTACTCAGAATTCACAACGAATTGTCCGACAACTTCCGCCTTCAAACCTGCATTAGAGGGGCGCAGGTGAAGAAATTGTCAGACAACCAGTGCCCTCGCCGTCTATCGGAAACCCCTCAGTTCCCTGCCTTCCAGCCGTTCACGATCGGGTAGCGGCGATCCTTGCCAAACCCGCGCCGCGTGATGCGCGGGCCAATTGCCGCCTGGCGGCGCTTGTACTCATTCAGGTCCACCAGGCGGATGACCCGCAGCACCATTTCCCGCTCAAATCCTGCCTGAATGATGGTGTCGGCACTTTCGTCCTCCTCGATGTAACGGCGCAGGATCTCATCGAGCACCGGATAAGGCGGCAGGGAATCCTCGTCTTTCTGATCCGGCGCCAGCTCTGCAGATGGCGGCCGGTCAATCACCCGCTGCGGAATCGGCGGATGCTCCGGCGTCAGCGTATTGCGGTACTCGCTCAACCGGAACACGAGCGTCTTCGGGACATCCTTCAGCACATCAAAACCACCGGCCATGTCGCCGTAAAGAGTGCAGTAACCCACCGCCACTTCCGACTTGTTGCCGGTGGTCAGCACCAGCAAACCCTTCGTGTTGGAAATGGCCATCAGCAACACCCCACGCGAGCGGGCCTGCAGGTTTTCCTCGGTCTTGTCCTTCGGCCAACCGGCAAACTCGCCCTCGAGCGATGCAGAGAAGGCGGCTACCATCGGCTCGATGGGCAACACCGAGTAGGCCACACCCAGCGTATTGGCCTCTGCCTCGGCATCATCCAGGCTCATCTGCGCGGTATAGCGATACGGCATCATCACGGCCTGCACCCTGTCGGCACCAATGGCATCGACCGCAATTGCCAGCGTCAGTGCCGAATCAATGCCGCCCGAAAGCCCCAGCACCACACCACGAAAGCCGCTTTTCTGCACGTAATCCCGAACCCCCAGCACCAGTGCCTGGTATACCTCCGCCTCCAGCGAGAGTTCTGCAGCCTTAGCCGTGACGTCACCGAATACCGCACCATCCCAGCTGACCGTGTGCAGGGCATCCGCAAACCGGGGCAACGAAGACACCACCGAGCCCTGTGCATTCATCAAAAAAGAGCCGCCGTCGAATACCAGCTCGTCCTGCCCACCCACGGTATTCAGGTAAATCACGGGCAGACCGGTTTCGCTCACCCGTTCGCGCACGGCAGCCTCACGTTCGGTCTGCTTGCCGCAGTGAAAGGGTGACGCATTGAGGTTGAGCAACAGCTCGGCACCTGCATCCCTTGCTGCCCGCGAAGGCGCCGGGTGCCAGATGTCCTCACAGATCGACAAGCCGATACGGTGTCCCTTGCAGTCAAATACACAGGCATCGCTGCCTGTTGAGAAATAGCGCTTCTCGTCAAACACCTGATAGTTGGGCAGCTCGTGCTTGGCGTACTCGGCAATGCAGATGCCATCCCGGAATACACCCGCCATGTTGTAAAGCCGGCCATCCCGCTTGCGCGGGTAGCCCACCACCACATCAATCCCCGTGACCTCGGCCAATTGCGCCAATGCCGCATCAACACGCAAGCCCACACTGTCACGCAGCAGCAAGTCCTCGGGCGGATAACCGATCAGGCAAAGCTCCGGAAACACCACCAGGTCAGCGTGTTGCTCATCCCTTGCCTGGAGCGCCAATGCCTTCACACGAGCAATATTGCCGGGAATGTCTCCTACCAGAAAATCGGACTGGGCAAGGGCAATACGTAAAGGCAGGGCTGGCATGCAGAAACTCCGGAAGGCGGGAACAACGACAAAACAGGTGAATGATAGGCAAGAGCAGCACCGTACGGCCATACCCATGCATGCAGTTAGCCATCATGCAGTTACCCATGTATTACCCATGGCCAAGTGCGCACACCTTCCCTAGACTAGCCTTCATCCTTCCTACAGGGAACGCATCATGGGTGGCATTCTGCGACTTGTCGTCATTGGTCTGGTGATCTGGTTCATCTACCGCTTCATTCAGAAGCTTCTGGTCAGCAAGGCGGGCAACAGCGTGCCCTCCTCCGCCGAGCCTGCCACACCGCCCGAACAGGCCATGCGTCGCTGTGCCCATTGCCAGGTGCATGTCCCTGAAGGCGAGAGCACACAGTCAAAGGGCGAGTACTTCTGCAGCGAGGCACATCGTGACGCCTACTTTCGTGAACGCCGCTAAAGCATGAGATACACTGATCCTCAGGGAGCCGACTGGCGCCTGCTGCAGGTGTACAGCTACTACCGCCTGTTTCTGGCCGTGCTGCTGCTGGGGCTTTTCACCCTCAACCCAGCGGCCCCCATAATTGGGGCTAACAACCCCACCCTGTTCCTGATCACCGCCATCGGCTATCTGGCGGCGGCCACCTCGACCGTTATTTTCCTGCGCTGGCAACGCAACCAGATCCCCACCCAGTCCCTGATGCTGTTGCTGGTGGACATTGTGGCACTATCGCTCATGGTGCATGGCAGTGGAGGCATCAATACCCAGCTCACCCTGCTGTTCATGGTGGCTGTCGCCGCCGGCAACATCCTGCTGAGCGGTCGTATGGGTGCCTTTATTGCCGCTGTTGCCGCCATCGCGATCCTCTACGAACAATTCTATTTTGCCATCAGCCAGAGTGATGCGCTGACCACCGATGCACTGGCACAAACATCGATCCTCGGCCTGAGCTTTTTCGCGGTGGCGCTTTTCAGCCAGCTGATCGCCCACCGCACCCGGCAGGGAGAAGCCCTTGCCGCACAGCGCGCCGACGATATCCAGGCATTGCAACGCCTCAACGACCAGATCATTCGCCGCATGCGCACCGGCATCATTGTGGTCAACCGCCACCGCCACATCCTGCTCAGCAACGATGCCACCCGTGAACTGCTCGGCCTCACGGAGGCGATCAACCCAGGTACCGTGCTGACCGATGTCTCCATTACCCTCGAAGCCAACTACCACGCCTGGCGACGCAATCCGCTACTACGTGCCCATCCTTTCAGGAACACTCAGGAAAGTACCGAGATCAGTGCCCGCTTTGCCCGACTGAACCCGGAGGATCCGCAAAGCAGCATCGTACTGATCTTCATCGAAGACACCACCCAGATCACCCAGCGCGCCCAGCAACTCAAGCTCGCCTCGCTGGGCAGGCTTACCGCCAGCATTGCCCATGAAGTCCGCAACCCGCTGGGCGCCATCAGCCATGCCACACAGTTGCTTGCCGAGTCGGAGCATATTGACGGTGGCGACAAGCGCCTGCTGGAAATCATCGAGCAACACTGCCGCCGCATGAACGCCATCGTGGAGAACGTGCTGAGTGTTTCCCGCCGGCAACCGTCATACCCTGAAACACTGGGATTGCCGGAGTGGCTCCATCGGTTCCGCACTGAATATCTTGAGAGCACATCAGATCAGGTGCGTATCGACATCGAGCTGCCAGATATCGACATCGAGGTCCGCTTTGATCCGCAACAGCTGTACCAGGTGATCAGCAATCTGGTCATGAACGGGTTGCGCTACAGCACACGCCAGCATGATGTGCCGCATATCAGGATCGTTGCCGGCCACCAGGAAATAAATGACCAGCCCTATCTGGACATTATTGATGATGGTCCTGGCGTTGCAGCCACCCATCTTGAGCATCTTTTCGAGCCCTTCTATACCACCGAGCCGACAGGCACCGGACTGGGGCTCTACCTTTCTCGCGAAATTTGCGAAGCCAATCAGGCGCGCCTTGATTACATACCGGGCAACCCCGGCGCCTGCTTCCGCATTACATTCGCCCACCCTGACCGATTGAGCTGAACCGAGTCGACCATGAGCAATCCGCTGGCACTGATCGTTGATGATGAACCCGATATTCGTGAGCTGCTGGAAATCACCCTTTCCCGCATGAACATTGATGCACGTACCGCTGACTCCCTCGAGTCGGCAAAAGCACTGCTGCGCAACGAAAAATTCCAGCTCTGCCTGACCGACATGAACCTGCCCGATGGCAGTGGCATCACGCTGGTCCAGACCATCCAGCGCGATTACCCGAACCTGCCAGTTGCCGTCATTACTGCTTACGGCAGCATGGAGGCAGCGGTGGCATCGCTCAAGGCAGGTGCCTTTGATTTTGTTTCCAAGCCTGTTGAGCTGGCCCGTTTGCGTGACATGGTCAATACCGCCCTCAAGCTGCGCCCGGACGAAATCATTCACCCTGAAGACAGCCGGTTGCTTGGCCGCTCGGCCGCCATGCAGGAGCTGCGTGAAAAAATCCACAAGCTTTCGCGCAGTCAGGCACCGGTCTACATCAGTGGAGAGTCAGGTACAGGCAAGGAGCTTGTCGCACGCCTCATACACGAGCTTGGACCGCGCGCAGACAATCCTTTTGTTCCCGTCAACTGCGGCGCCATTCCCTCGGAGCTGATGGAAAGCGAGTTTTTCGGGCACAAGAAGGGCAGCTTCACCGGGGCATCCGAAGACAAACAAGGCCTTTTTCAGGCAGCTCATGAGGGCACACTGTTTCTGGATGAAGTTGCCGACCTTCCGCTGGCCATGCAGGTCAAGTTGCTGCGCGCCATTCAGGAAAAATCCATTCGTCCGGTTGGCCACTCCAAAGAAACACCCGTCAATGTGCGTATCGTGAGTGCCACCCACAAGGATCTCGCCACCGAGGTCGATGCCGGACGATTCCGGCAGGATCTTTTTTACCGTATCAACGTGATTCAGGTGAAAGTGCCGCCACTGCGCGAGCGCGGCGATGACATTCTCTATCTGGCACAGAACTTTCTCAAAAAACTGAGCAAGGACTGGGGTGTTGCAGAACCTGCACTGGGGGATGCAACACGAGAGGCACTTCGCCATTACGCCTTTCCCGGCAATGTACGCGAACTGCAGAACATTCTGGAGCGGGCACTGACACTCTGTGATGGCAATGTCATCCTGCCGGAGCACTTGCAACTGCCGGCACACACCTCTCAGTCGGCGCCAGTCCCCATCAGCGGCACCGCCACTCCGGGGGAGGCAGCCGCCCCTGAAGGTCACGGCGGATCACTGGAAGACTATCTGTTCGAGATCGAGAAAACGGCCATTCTCAAGGCGCTGGAAGATACGCGCTGGAACCGTACTGCAGCAGCCCGCAAGCTCGGCATGACATTCCGCTCGCTACGTTATCGCCTGAAAAAAATGGGACTTGATGACGATGACGAGGAATAAAACCTCCCCGTCATTGACCACCATCTGCCAATACGGCGCATCCGCTTACAAACACTGATACGGCAGCGGATCGAGTGAAGGCTTTTCCCCCTGCAGCTGGTTTGCCAGCAGACGGGCTGACGCCGGGGCCAGCACCAGACCATTCCTGAAGTGCCCGGCATTCACCCACAGATTGTCTTTTTCCGGTGCCCGCCCGATAAAGGGAATGCCATTCGGGCTGCCCGGGCGCAGTCCGGCCCATTGTGCCACTGGCTGCTCATTGGCCAGAGCCGGCAGCAAGCGGGCAGCCGAGGCCATCAGGCTTTCCCTGGCCGCATCGGTAATACCCTTGTCAAAACCTGTTTCTTCAAGCGTCGACCCGCACAACACATGCCCGTCACGGCGCTGGATGACATAGCGCGCGTCCGCCATCACCATGCATGGCAACGTACCTGGTGGTAGCCGGTACAACAGCATCTGCCCGCGTACGGGACGTACTGATGGTGGTGAGGCCATTTCCAGCAACCCCAGCAGCCCCTTGCTCCAGGCACCACCACACACCACAAAGTGATCGGCAGAAAACTCGCGACCATCTGACGTTTTCAGACTGCCCAGTGACGATCCTGTGCCGGATGCACTGACAACCTCTGCCTGGGCAATCACATCGACCTTCAGCCGGCGCAAGGATGCCTGCAAGGCCTGCAGCAACCGGGGGTTTCGCACATGGGCAATGCCTGGCATCAGCAAGCCTTCATGCCAGTGTGAGGACAGCCACGGCATCCTGAGCCGCAAGCTGTCGCTGTCATGGCGCAGCACCGACTCCTTATGTACATCCGCCCAGGCCAGTGCATCACGCGCATCATCCGCATCCAGCATCAACATGCCGCAGGCAACCAGTTCTGCATCAATGCCGGTTTCGTCCAGCAACTCCTGCACAAGCGCCGGGTAAGCCTGCCTGGCCTGCTGAGCCAGGGCAGTAACTGCAGCCGGATATCGCCATGGATACAGCGGCGACACGATGCCGCCACCCGCCCATGACGCCTCGCGTCCCGGCTCGCCACGCTCCAGCACAGTGACTCGACACCCCGACAAGGCCAGCATTCGTGCCGTCATCAGTCCAATGACACCTGCGCCAACAATCACTACATCCGACACGACCACCTCTCCCCCAGAGCCACAGGCAAATATCCTACATCAACAGCAGAAATTCCCCTCTTGTCGATCATCAAGTAATGGCGCTATATCTGCCACCCGCTTTATACCACTCATGATTGCCAGGGAAGGTCTCATGAAAAAAATGTCCGGCTTCACGCTGATTGAACTGCTGTTTGTGATCCTGATTACCTGCCTGCTCTCCTTCATGGCGGCAGGCATGTGGTCAGGCCTTCAATTACGCATGGAGGCACGATCCGTTATTGCCATGTTGGCCAATAGCCTCTTTCTGGCACGAAATACCGCCATTTCCACCCAGATGCCCGTCACGGTATGTGGCAGCAGGAATGCCACTGCGTGTGACGGCCAATGGCAGAGTGGTGTATTGGTGTTTTCCGATGTGAACGGCAATGAGTCGCCCTCGGTCACTGCAAAAATACTCGGTTTTTATCCGGCGGCATCACCAACTTCAGTGATTGCATGGCGTGGTTTCGGCTCAAAAACCCACGTCCGCTTTGACCGGATGGGGCGCACATCGGCCAGCAACGGAGGCTTTATCTACTGCCCTGGTAACAAGGATGCCCACTATGCACGGCAAGTGATAATCAATCGCGGCGGACGAGTCCGGTTTTCAACTGACCGTGATGGCGATGGCATGCATGAAGACTCCAGCGGCAATACACTGCGCTGCCCATGATAAAAAAAACGCCGCATACGCGGCGTTTTCTCAATTGGCGGTTGTTCGCCAGTTTTGCAACGGATCATCAAGATCACAGCTTGCATCATTAGCCGGATTCCAGCATCGACGGCCCTGATTATCAATAGTCAGGGCGCCATCGCCCACCTGTACACCACCGGCTGCCGGCGTTGCCACCAGTGTCCAGCCAGTTGCGACAGCAGCCGAAGGCAAAAGATTAAGTGCAAGGTTGTACTGCACCGTACCGCTCGCCGGATAGTTGGCACTGCCATTGATCATTGCCAGGGTAACGCCCCGGTAACTGATTTGCTGGGACTTGTACCGCTCCAGGTCACTGGCCAGCTGCAACAGTCTCGCCTGCAGATCGGCGCGATTACTGCGTACCACGTAATCGCGGTAGCTGGGTATTGCAATCGCAGCCAGGGTGGCAATGATTGCAATCACTACCATCAGCTCAACCAGCGTAAAGCCTTTTTGCTTGCACGTGCCGTCAGACATCAACCCTCTCCACTCAGTAGACCGACAGAGAAAAACGGCACGCGGTGTACCGTTTTTCCCGCTCATCACTTATTTCTGCTTGAGTTTTTCAGTCCAGCGTGTGCGCTTCAGTGATGCACGGACACACCCGTCAAACTCCTCCACATCTGTGCCGGTGACAATCGCTATATCCGAACACTTCCCGTCATCTTCATTCGGATCAACATTATCCTTCTCATCACAGATACCGTCGCCATTCTTGTCACAATTTTCCTTCTCGCCATCATCGTCGCAGTCGCCATCACCGTTCTTGTCACACGTGGCATCCTTATCACCCTCAAGAATCACCAACTGCGGATCACCACCAAGACCGAACACGGAGTTGTCCTTGACCGTAAAGCCCGTAGGCAGGCCATCCGCCAGTGAGGCACGATACAGCTTGGTACGTCCGATCACAGGCGAGCACACATCCCCGCCCTCAACGCTTGGTACATAGCTGGAGAACACCAGTGTATTCTGGAAAATCAGGCCACTGGTAATCACCTTTTCACCCGTATCCGGGAAGGCCAGATACCAGCCCTTCTTGCCTGCAATATCCACGGTAACCGTTGCATCAGGCTTGACCTCGGCAAGGTCCGACATTCCAATGGTGTCCTGCAACTTGGTGGTCGTCAGGATATCCGGACGAGGCACGTCATAGTCAAAGAACGTAAAGAAGTGATCGGTCGTTGCCTCGTTCAGGGGATGGCTGCGATAGCCAGAGCCCATGGCCACTGCAGCAAAGATCTTGTTGGTCGAGTCCTTGAACAGCGCCACGGTAGGCGGCTCAAAGAAACGCCGCTGCGTGCTCACACTGCCACCACCAGAATCGGTCTGCCCAACCCTGGCCACAGTCTTCACTCGCACAACAAGAGAAGAAGCACTGAGCCGGTTATCAAGATCAATGCGGAACACCTGGCCGGCCATATCACCCGCATAGATATGATCGACAAGACCATCACTGTTCACATCCAGTGTCTTGGGCTGACTTGGAATGGCGAACTTCATGTCACCATTATCCGACGAGTCCACCGACTGTATAAGCTTGCCGGTTTCAGCATCCACGATGTAAATCGAGCTACCCATGCCATCGCTGGAGAAGACGGTGTTTTCGGTTTCGTGCTGCGGATCATAGCCACCACCGAATACCAGCACACGCTTCACAACCCCGTTGATGCGCATGGCTGACACGACTGGCTGCGACCATGTCTGCCCGAGGTTGCTGAAATCACCCGAACCACCCTCAATCGCAAACAGCAGCGAAGGGGCATTACGATTGGTCACATCCAGTGCGTAGTAATTGTTACCCCCCATGCGCATGCCGCCATAGACGTAGATTTTCTCTGGTGTGCCATCGTTATTGGCATCCTTGCGCAACACGGACCAGGTCAGATCCATGCCGAACTCCGGGTTTTCCTGCACCGGATTGGCAAACAGCTTGGGCAACAGGGCAAGCTTCTCTCCGGGAATGAAGGAGAAGTGCTCCTCGCCAGTCTTGGCGTCCACCGCATGCAGGGTACCTTCGAGAGTACTGAAGATAAGCACGTTATCCTGCAGGTCCGGATCAAGGGCAGCCGCTTCGGCGGTACCGCTAAATCCGTAGTTCACCAGCACAGGGCGTGAGTGCAGCGCTCCCCCGATTTCCTGACGGCGCAGGGATGTAGAGTCGACCGCCACCAGACCATCCGTGAGGCTGGCAATTTGATAGCCCTTGTACCAGTTAACGAGATTGGCAAATATATTGTTGTCCGTTATCCCCGTGAGTGCCTTGCCGGCAGAAACAAACCCGGTATTACCAAGGTCCACCGCCGTCAGTGAAGCACCACTCGATGGCAGGCTGCCTGTATAGGTAAACATCTTGCGGGTTGCCGGATCCGGCAACACACTGGCGGCGCCACCCAGTCGGGCCTTGTCACCATCAACCCCGGGGCTCCACCAGCTCTGTGCCGTGCTCTTGAAGAAGCTGGTAGCAGAGTCCACGGCCTGAGCGCCATTCACGTCAAACACATCCTCAGCCGCAATATCCAGACGATACCGTTTGACGTTACCCGGCCAGAAGGCTTTCTGGACATCCGGATCGAACACCGCGTAGAACAGCTGGTCGAGATTATTGAGACGGTTCAACTGGTTCACCGCCACACCAGGGGCCGTAATCGTACCGCTGACATCCAGCAGGGAGTTGATGGTATCCGTCAGTGCATCCACCAGTGCCTTTTCATCACCGGCCTTGTAGAAGGTACCGCCGCCGAACTTGGCGACCTGACGCATGTTGCCGACCGTGTTGGCATCATCATCACCAAACAGCACGGTGTTGGTGCGGATACGCGTATTAATCTGGTTGGTCGGCTTCAGACCCCACTCGGCCGCCGCCAGCATGCAGCGCCAGTTTTCCTGCATGGCGTTGCCATAGACGTAAGTGCCATAACTGGAAGGGCAGGTCGCGCCGGTGACTTCCTTGGTGTTGGTACCCACCTGCGCCAGGTTGTTGGGCTCACCGTCCGTCAGGGCAAACACGTAGTTACCGGCACACTGGCTGCTGGCCTTGACCGGCGACTTGTAGGTCGTCATCGTCGCATCCGTGGTTGTGCGCGGATCGGCAAGCGGCGCAAACACCGGCTGACCCAGCATGTAGCGCATGGTTTCCACATAGGCCGCGCCCAGCGGCGTACCACCCTCTACGTCAAGCGCAGCCAGTTCTTCCCAGATTTCATCACGCACCGTCTTGAGCTTGCTCAGGTCCGTAAACCGCTGGCGTCCCTTGATGGTCAGGTAGGGCCGCGATGACGTGGATGCCCCCTCAAAGGCAAGGAAGGCCGCATTGTTGGAGCTGGCAGTCACATTCGACCGCATCATGAAGCCCATGGCATTGCCCGGTTCCC
>JBASJP010000237.1:0-1845 GCA_049655345.1 Moraxellaceae bacterium | reverse complement strand
GAATGCTTGCCGAGCACCATCTTGTTGGCATTCCAGCCGACATCCTCGGCCTTCATGATTTCGTAGGTTTCACGATGCTTGAGCACACCATCCTGATGAATGCCGGACTCATGCGCAAATGCATTGGCACCGACGATGGCCTTGTTTGGCTGCACCGGGAAACCTGTCACGCTGGAAACCAGACGCGAAGTCGGCACGATTTCCACCGTATTGATGCGGGTTTCAACCGGGAAAAGATCGCCACGGGTTTTGACTGCCATCACGATTTCTTCGAGCGAGGCATTGCCGGCACGTTCACCCAGTCCGTTGATGGTGCACTCGACCTGGCGTGCGCCGTTAAGCACCGCAGCCAGCGAGTTGGACACGGCAAGGCCGAGATCATTGTGGCAGTGCACGGAGAAAATTGCCTTGTCGGCATTCGGCACACGCTGGATGATCTGGCCGATCATCTCGCCAAACTGGTTGGGAATGGCATAGCCCACCGTGTCCGGAATATTGATGGTCCGGGCACCGGCATCAATCGCGGCTTCAATCACGCGGCAAAGGAAATCAATTTCGGAACGCCCGGCGTCTTCACAGGAAAACTCGACATCCTCGACCAGGTTGCGCGCATATTTGACTGCCCGTACGGCGGTCTCAAGCACGGCATCCGGCTCCATGCGCAACTTGTACTTCATGTGGATGGGTGACGTGGCGAGGAAGGTATGGATACGCGAGGCGTTGGCCGGCCTGAGGGCTTCGGCAGCACGATCAATATCCTCGGAGCGGGCACGGGACAGTGAACAGATACGGGAATCCCTGACGGCTTCTGCCACAGCCCGGACAGACTCGAAGTCTCCCTGGGAGGCAATGGCAAAACCGGCTTCGATAACGTCGACACGCATGCGCTCAAGCGCCTTGCCGATACGTACCTTTTCTTCAAGCGTCATGGACGCGCCAGGGCTCTGTTCGCCATCGCGCATGGTGGTATCGAATATGATGAGTTGCTGTTTGCTCATGACAAATCTCTCTTGCAAATCGTTAGGCCCGCCTTGTGAGCGGTGCTGCTGTTATCAAATCTGTATGGGGAAAAGAAAACGATAATATGCCCGTCAGGGCAGCAGCAGGAGCAGCAGAGCGCCATGCACAGCAGTGTGTGCACGGGAGACAGTATTGATGGTGCGGAGGCTTCCGGTATTCATCAGGTGTCAGGCATCAGGCGTTGGACCAGTTCCTGAACTATAGCCACTCGAATTGCCCTTGCCAAGACGCCCGGCACGATAGTCCTGCCAGAGGGTAAGCCCACCCAGTACCAGACCGGTCAGGCCGCCAAACAGATGGGCATCCGGCATGACACGACCCTCAATCCATTGCCGAAGGTAGTCGGGGTTGTAGGCAGCGGTTTGCTCCCATGCCTGACGGCCGATCAGCAGTGCCAGCACACATCCCGCCAGCACGGGTGCTGTCACCAGCAGCCGCACCACCCCGAAATAAAGCAGGCCATGCAGCACTCCGGAGAAGCCGGCATAGCCTGACAGCCCGGGTTGTTTGAACCAGAGCCCGACGGAAATGATGACCGGTGCAGCCAGAACCACCGCCCACCATTGAGAACGACGGATTTCCGTGACGAAAAGCAGCGAAACCAGCACGGTCCCGATGGCATTCATGACGGCATGGGCCAGATTGAGATGGACAAAATGCCCGGTGAAAAGGCGCCAGAACTCGCCACCACCGATGAGTTCGCGCCGATATTCAAGCAAATGGCTGACCGGGGGCAGAAACGCCAGTAACAGGAAAATGGCTGTCAGCAATAAAGCGTCCGGCCATAGTACTGACGACTTATTCGGCATCCTGAAGGACTGGAAC
>JBASJP010000236.1:0-18431 GCA_049655345.1 Moraxellaceae bacterium | reverse complement strand
TGACTGTGCAGGGCGTCGTAAATGGTTTCTGCCAATGTTAATCCAATTCCCGGAACGGTCGCGAGGTCCTTGGCACTTGCCCGCAGCACCTCCTGCAAGCCTCCGAAATGCTGAATCAGGTCACGCCGCTTCTTGGGCCCAACCCCGGGAATGTCTTCCAGGGCTGAGCGCTTACGCTGTTTGCCGCGCCGGGCACGATGCCCGGTAATGGCAAAACGGTGTGCCTCGTCCCGAATATACTGGATCAGGTGCAGGGCAGGCGAATCCGCCGGCAACTGCAGATCCGCACCGTCAGCAAAATGCAGGGTTTCCAGCCCGGGCTTGCGCCCCTCCCCCTTGGCAATTCCGATCAGGGTTACTCCCTGGATGCCCAACTCGTCCAGCACACCAATGGCCTGCGCCAGCTGCCCCTTGCCACCATCAATAAAGAGGATGTCAGGCAGGCGTCCCTCCCCGGTTTTCAGGCGCTGATAACGACGCGTCAGGGCCTGATGCATGGCGGCATAGTCATCCCCGCCCGTAATACCCTCGATATTGAAATGCCGGTAGTCCCGGTTACGCGGTCCGGTTTCATCAAATACCACACAGGACGCCACCGTTGCCTCGCCCATGGTGTGACTGATGTCAAAGCACTCCATGCGAGTAATCGGTTCGGTACGTCCCACCGCCTGCTGCAATGCAGCAAACCGGGCATTCATGTGCGTGCGATTGGCCAGTCGGGCCGACAACCCCTGCTCCGCATTCAGACGGGCCAGCTGCAACCAGGCCTGACGCGTTTCACGCACACGGTGCTTGATACGGACATCCCGGCCATACAGCGCACGAATCGCCTCATGCATCACTTCCGTATCAGGCAACTCCTCACTGGTAATGATTTCATCAGGGATATCCCGACCACCATCAGACTGCAGATAAAACGATGGCAAAAACTCGGAAAGAATCTCGGCCGGGCTGGTCTCACCGAACATGTTCGGATGAAACTCCTTGCTACCCAACACACGCCCCTCACGCACAAACAGGATTTGTACGCACACACCGCCCGGCTGCGCAGCCACCGCAATCACGTCGGCATTGCCGGCATCCCTGGTGACAAACTGCTGCTCCTGGACACGACGCAATGCCGCCAGCTGATCGCGGTAAATCACGGCCAGTTCAAAGTCCAGCGCATCTGCCGCCTGGTTCATGCGTGCCATCAGGTCATGCATGACCTCTTCATTGCGCCCTTCCAGAAACAGCACGGTATGGCGAACGTCCCCGGCATACTCCTCCGGCGACAGCAATTTCACACAAGGAGCCCGGCATCGCTTGATCTGATACTGCAGACAGGGCCTTTCCCGGTTACGGAAAAATGTATCCTCGCACTGCCGCACCTGAAAAAGCTTCTGCAGCAGCTGCAAACTTTCACGCACGGCCTGCGAGCCCGGATAAGGCCCGAAATAGCGGCCTTTCTGCTTTTTCGGGCCACGATGAAAGCCTATGCGAGGATAGTCCTCTCCCTCCGAGACAAACAGGAATGGATAGGATTTGTCATCGCGCAAAAGGATGTTGTATGGCGGCTTCAGCTCCTTGATCAGCGTCTGTTCCAGCAACAACGCCTCAGTCTCCGACGCAGTGAGCGTCACCTCAATATCGCGAATACGCTCAACCAGCGCGCGCGTCTTCGGACTTTCGATATTCTTCTGGAAGTACGAGCTGACACGATTTTTCAGACTGCGGGCCTTGCCCACATAAAGGATTTCGCCACTCGCACCGAGCATGCGATACACACCTGGCAACAACGGCAAGGTTTCCAGAATGGCAGAGATATGCCCGGAAAAATCAGCTTGCGGTGAACCCATGTGCCCAGACTCGATCACACCGGATCAAACAGTATCGGCATTCAGCAAACCATGCCGAACAGCCAGAAGCGTCAGTTCGACATCACTGTCGATACCCAGCTTCTCGAAAATGCGATAACGGTAACTGTTTACTGTTTTAGGGCTGAGAAAGAGACGGTCGGAGATTTCCTGAACTTTCTGGCAGTTCACGACCATCATGGTGATCTGCATCTCACGTTCGGTCAGGGCATCAAAGGGAGACGTCTTCTCCTCCTCCAGTGAACTCAGGGCAAGACGCTGGGCAATACCGGGACTGATGTAGCGCTGCCCGACGGCCACCGCACGAATGGCATGAACCATCTCCTCCAGCGCAGCCCCTTTGGTCAGGTAGCCGGCGGCACCCGCCTTGAGCAGTCGTGACGGGAAAGGCTCTTCATCACACACGGTAACTGCCAGAACCCTGACATCCGGGCTCTGACGCAACAGCTTGCGTGTCGCCTCCAGCCCACCGATACCGGGCATTTTCACATCCATGAGCACGACCTGAGGGGCCAGCTCACGCGCCAGACGCAGGCAGTCCTCACCGCTGGAAGCCTCGCCCACCACCTTGATACCGTTAATGTCGGCCAGCATGCGGGTGATACCCATGCGTACCAGATCGTGGTCATCAACCACCAGAACCTTGATCACGCCCTGCTCCGGTATTCAAAAATGGTCAGCGCCCCGACCTGCCGGGGCTCCGTATGGAGGAGAGTAATACGCTCCTGCCAGCGAGGCAAAGCTCATGACAGACCTGACAGTATCAGGGCCTGTCATACACCACCCAAAGACTTCCGTTGGTCGGAAACAGGATTTTTTATGTGAATCAATCGGTTATCCCACATGATCGAGGTTGTTCTACGATCTTCTTTTTTGTTAAAACCGGGTTTGAGTCATGACGAAGCGGTTGTTGAGCTGCTAATATCAACCCTATAAATATCAATGGATTGTGGTGGTGAATTCACGCGCCTGCTGAAGGTGCTCCGGCCCGATCGAGAAATGACATGAAAAAGTCTCTGAACATTGTCCTGCGTCCGGTCCTTCTGGGCCTGATTGCGCTTGGACTTAGCCTGCCCGTGACCGCCCCGGAAGCAATGGCCAGCAGCAAGCAGGAAGTCACGGCCAAGAAAAAAACCGTGAGCAAGGCTTCGCGCAAGAAGTCACATGCTGTCGCCAGCAAGAAAAAGCGCAACCAGAAAGTATCCCGCTATGGCAAGCGCCGCAGCAATGCCGTTGCCCTGCAGTCGCGCCTTGAGCGCGAGCGTCAGGCTGCGCTTAGCCGCCTCCCGCACCGCGTTGGACCTACCGAAGTCTTTCAGGCGTCCACTCTGCAGTTGCCACTCAATCTGGAGTCCCGTGCTGCCGTTGTGATCAACGCAGAGACTGGTGAACTGCTGTACAGCAAGAACTCTTCACGCACCATGCCGATTGCTTCCATAACCAAGCTGATGACGGCCATGGTGGTACTGGATGCCCGTCTCCCCATGGATGAAATCATTACCATCAGTGATGCCGACGTGGACAAGGTCAAACACACCAGTTCACGCCTCACCGTTGGTACGTCCATGCCACGCAGTGAGGCCATGCTGCTGGCCCTGATGGCCTCGGAAAACCGGGCTGCCGCCGCCCTGGCACGTACCTATCCAGGTGGCACGGCAGCCGCTGTGGCCGCAATGAATCGCAAGGCATCCGAACTGGGCATGACACACTCCCATTTCGCAGACGGCACAGGCCTGCAGATGCAGAACATGGCCTCACCCACTGATCTGGTGCGCATGGTCAAGGCTGCCCGCAGCTATCCCGAAATCCGCCAGTTCTCCACTACGTCAGAACACGCACTGGTGGCAGGTCGCCGCATACTGCCGTACCGGAATACCAACGCACTGGTGAAGAATGATACGTGGGATATCGAAGTCTCCAAGACCGGCTTCATCAATGAAGCAGGCAAGTGTCTGGTCATGCATGCCCGTGTGAATTCCACACCGGTCGTGATTGTGCTGATGGATTCAAACGGTCGTTACACCCGTATCGGCGATGCCAACCGCGTCAAGAAGTGGCTGGAAGCCGCAGTGCAAAGCTTCACGCTTAGCGAAAACCAGTACATAGAGCATCTCTAAAAAAGGCCGCAAGGCCTTTTCTTTTACTGACAAGGTCATGGCAGGAGTAACGGAGTGCTAACCAGTATTCTTGGCCTGCTCATCACCCTGCAACTGATTGCCATCTGGGCCCTGATGCGCAATCGCCGCCGGCACAAGCGCGCACTCTCCTCCCTTCGTGAAACAGTCGCCCTGCTTGAGCAGCGCCTGAGCGCCAGAACCGACGCCTGGCGGCATGCCAACGACACGCTTGAACAAACCGAGCAGCGCCACAGAATAACCACTGCCCTGCTGAATGAAACGAAGGAGTACCTGAACAGCATCATCAACTCCATGCCATCCGTGATGATTGGTGTTACGCCCAGCGGGCATGTCACACACTGGAATTCTGCAGCAGAACTGGCTACCGGCATTCGTGAAAAAAAGGCACTGGGATTCCGGCTTCAGGAAATTTACCCCAACCTGCCCGTTCAATCAGAAATGATTGAGGAATCCATCTCCCTCAGCGAGCCGCGCATGCGCGAGAACGTAAAGGTCGATCATCTTGGCATGAACCGCTACGTCGACATCACTGTATACCCGCTACACTCCCTGGAGCTTACCGGTGCTGTCATTCGCGTGGATGATGTCACCATGCGTCAAAAACTCGACAGCATGATGTTGCAAAACGAAAAACTGAAATCTCTTGGTGAGCTTGCCGCAGGGATGGCACATGAGATCAATAATCCGCTTGCGGCCATTCTCCAAAGCCTTCAAAACGTCGAACGCAGACTGAGCCCTGACCAGGCAGGCAATCAGGCGGCAGCTGCCGCACTTGGCCTTGACCTTAAAAAACTGGACAGCTATCTGGAGGCCCGGGAAATCAAGAGGTTCCTGGATGGAATGGATAGCGCAGGACGTCGCGCAGCAGAAATCGTCCGCAACATGCTGGAGTTCTCGCGCAGCTCCAGTCGGCAACTTGAACCAACCCAGCTGAACGATGTTGCACACGCAAGCGTGAACTTCATGCGTAATGCCATCGAATTTTCCATGCCTTCATTAAGCGAAAGCCTGGTCATCGAGGAAGACTACGACAACAGCCTGCCAGCCCTTCCTGCATCCGGCATTGAACTGCAGCAGGTATTGGTCAATCTGCTGAAGAACGCTGCACAGGCCATCCAGGAGGCACGTCGCGATGCGCCCCTCATCCGCATCAGCACCCGGTACATACCGCCACTGGCCGAAATTCGCGTGGAAGATAACGGCACAGGCATGAGCCTGGCCACATCAAAACAGATATTTGATCCCTTCTTCACCACAAAAGTCGTTGGGCAGGGAACTGGTCTGGGGCTCTCCATCTCCCACTTCATCATCACCCAGCGTCATCACGGAAGAATCGAGGCGCGCAGTACGCCAGACAAAGGAACAACCTTTGTGATCACGCTACCAATTGCACAACCGGGTCAGTCTCACTGACTACAGCCCGTAATGTGCTCGCGCCAATGTCTCAAGCCGATGCTTTCGTTCTTTCCAGTCAGGCAGGAAACGTGACTGCAGTTCATAAAACTGCTTGCTGTGATTGAATTCCACCAGATGACACAACTCGTGCATGACAACATAGTCAATGCATTCAGCAGGCATGCGTATCAACTCAAGATTGAGCGTAATCACGCCCTTGCGTGTGCATGACCCCCAGCGCGTGCGCATTTTCCGAATTTTAAGCTCCGGAAACGGGAGTCTCAGGGACTTCATTTCCTCATGACAGAATGCCAGCCGTAACGGAAACACCTTCTGTGCTTCGCGGCGTTGCCAGAGTTCAATCACGCCCCCCAGCCCATCAGGCGTTGCCAGCCGTTCCTGCGTTATAGCCACCTGCAAGACATCTCCATGCCTGGTGGCCCGGTTATGGCCCGCTACATTTACCTGCAACGTCAGGAAATGACCAAGATGCTGGAAGGTTCCACCATTCTCATAGCGCACCGGTGCAGGAGCGGGCTCCTCCATAAACCGGGCACGCTGCAGCATCAGCCAGTCCCAGCGCTCACGCATGAACAGATAGATTTGCGCCAGCGGAACACGATTCGGCGCTCGCACCTGCACCGAGCCATCCCGATGCACATAAAGACCTATTGTCTTGCGGGCAGTGCGGATGAAATGAAAAAAAAGCGTCTCGCCAGTATCGTGCCGATACTCCTTCATCGCCTTCCCGTCATGGTCAGGCATATTCATTCACCACATCCAGAAACGCCTCACCATAGCGATCAAGCTTGCTGTCTCCTATGCCCGCAACATGCCCCATTTCTTTCAGTGATCGGGGACGTGCCGACAGGATCGCCATCAGGGTACTGTCATGAAAGATGACATACGGAGGGACGCCCTGCTCTTGCGCAAGCTGGCGTCGTTTGGCGCGCAAGGCCTCCCAGAGAATGCGGTCCTCATGCGGGATATCCAGTGCCGGTTTACCACCCGTCTTTCTGGGCGTAACCGTTTTTGCCTGCTCCCGGCGCAACATCAGGGTTTCTTCCCCGCGCAGCAAGGGACGGCAGCTGTCATCCAGGCCCAAGGCGCCATAACCTTCACTATCGGGCTGCAAGAAGCCGCGCGCCAGCAACTGCCGGAATACCGAACGCCACTCCTTGTCCGTCAGATCCGTACCGCGCCCAAAAACCGCCAGCGTCTCATGTCCGTTGCCGGCAATTCGCTCCGTTTTCTCGCCCCGCAGCACTTCGACCAGATACTCGACACCATAACGACTACCCGTGCGGTACACCGCCGACAGCGCCAGACGAGCCGGCTCAGTCGCCTCCCAGCCAGGAACCGGCTCCACACAGTTATCGCAATGCCCACACGGCTCTGCCATATGCTCGCCAAAATGGGCCAACAACAACTGGCGGCGGCAACTGGTGGTCTCGCACAGGGCCAGCATGGTATCAACCTTGCGCTTCTCCTCGCGCTTGAAGGTATCCGCTGTATCTGACTGGTCCAGCATGGACTTGAGCTTGATGACATCCGCAAGTCCGTAGGCCATCCAGGCATTGGCCGCCAGACCATCACGGCCGGCACGCCCGGTCTCCTGATAATAGGCTTCAATGCTTTTGGGCAAATCCAGATGCGCCACAAACCTCACGTTGGGCTTGTTGATCCCCATGCCAAAGGCAATGGTGGCCACCATGATCACGCCTTCTTCTCGCAGGAAGCGGGTCTGGTTTTCCTCGCGTACGGCGCCAGACAAGCCCGCGTGATACGGCAGTGCACGGATGCCTCGCTCATTCAGTGACACTGCCGTCTTGTCCACCTTGTTACGTGACAGGCAGTACACAATACCGGCATCACCCGGATGCTCGCGGCGGATGAATGCCTCCAGCTGATCCAGCGACTTCTGCTTGGGCACAATGCGATAGAAAATATTGGGCCGGTCAAAGCTGGAGATAAAGGTTTCCGCATCCTCCAGGCCAAGACGCTGGGCAATATCCGCCCGCGTGCGCGGATCGGCGGTCGCGGTCAGGGCAATGCGCGGCACATGCGGAAACTGCTCCCGAAGCACCGAAAGGCCCAGATAATCCGAACGGAAGTCATGCCCCCAGTGCGACACACAGTGGGCTTCATCAATCGCAAACAGGGCAATCTTTACGCGGGACAACTGGTCCAGCATACGTGCCGTCACCAGTCGCTCCGGTGCCACATAGAGCAGATCCAGGCGGCCATCCAGCAATTGCGACTCTATCGCCTGGGTCTGCTGGAAATCGAGCGTGGAGCTGAGGTAGGCGGCACGCACGCCGGACTGCACCAGTGATGCCACCTGATCCTGCATGAGGGCGATCAGGGGCGAAATGACAATCGCCGTACCCGGCCGCACCAACGCTGGCACCTGATAGCAGAGGGACTTGCCGCCACCGGTAGGCATCAATACGAGGGCATCACGTCCCTCGACCACCGCATTGACGATAGCCTCTTGCGGGCCGCGAAAGGCATCGTAGCCAAAAACGTGTTGCAGGATATCGCGCGGATTTGCATTCATGGGCGGCGATTATGGGGGATGACTCACACCCTGTCAGCAAGACCGTCCGACATCCTGCCAATAGGGAAATTGGCAACACTCGACTACAATGCCAGCTTTACCAGGAGAGTCCGACATGCACGAACTTCATGCCCTGCCCGATGCCACCCGCCAGCTGCTGGAAGACTTTCTGGACGGCGAGGAAAACACCGACGGGCTGGACTTCGTGGCAACCCACGGCTTTCTGAGTGCCGTCACCGTAGGCCCGCGCACACCGCCTGTTGCCGCCTGGATCAAGGTACTGTTTGACGATCAGCCCGTGTGCGCCGACGCCGCCAAAGCCGCGGCCATTACCGAGGCGCTGGTTGCCTGGCAGACGGAGATCCATGCCACCCTTTATCATGGACAGCCACTGACGCTGCCCTGCCCGTTGGTGCTCAAGACCGGCGAGCCCACCGAACTGAATGACTGGTGTGTCGGCTTCATGGAAGGCATGTTCATGGAGGAGAACAGCTGGTACGAGGGCGATGAAGACCTGATTGCCGACCTCACCCTGCCCATGGTGGTGCTGTCCGACCTGATCGACGAGCCCGAACTGCAGCCCCTGCGCCGCGACCCCAAGCTCTCACGCGAGCTGGCGCAACAAATCCCAGATGTGCTGACCGAGCTGTACCTGCACTTTTACGCACCCAGAACGATCTGACATCAGCCTTCCAGCCCGCGAGCGCGTGCCAGCGTGATCTGGTGCATACGCTCGCGCAGGCGTGACTTCCTCTCTTCCGTGAGTGAAGCCGCGCAATACTGGCAGCTCACACCTTCCTCGTAATTCGGCGACTCCCGCTCCTCCGGCTTGACCGGGTGGCCGCAGCCAAAACACATCTCGCTCTCGCCCTCACCCAGACCATGCGTCACACCCACGCGGTGATCAAAGACGAAGCACTCACCTTCCCACAGGCTTTCTTCCGGTTTGACCTTCTCCAGATACTTCAGAATGCCGCCCTTGAGGTGATATACCTCGGCATAGCCCTCTCCCAGCATGAAACTGGAGGCCTTCTCGCAGCGGATACCACCCGTGCAGAACATGGCTACCTTGCGGTGACGGGCAGGATCGAAGTGCTCGCGCACATACTCCGGAAATTCGCGAAAGCTGTGGGTATGCGGGTCAACCGCATTGCGGAACGTCCCCAGTGCCACCTCGTAATCATTGCGCGTATCAATCACGACAACGTCGGGATCACTGATGAGCGCATTCCAGTCTTCCGGGTCGACATAGGTACCCACCAGCCGGTTGGGGTCCACACCTGGCACACCCAGTGTCACGATTTCCTTCTTGAGCTTGACCTTCATACGGCGGAACGGATGACGATCACTGAATGACTCCTTGTGATCCAGATCGGCAAGCCGCTCATCTGCCCGGATGAACGCCAGAATGGCATCAATACCTTCGCGGGTACCCGAGATGGTGCCGTTGATTCCCTCTTCCGCCAGCAACAGCGTTCCCCGCACGCCCAGCTCGAGACAGCGCTCCTTCAACGGTTGCTGCTTGTCCCTGAAATCCGGCAACGCGGCAAAGTGGTAAAGCGCAGCTACAACAATCGACTCAGCCACGCTTGCTGCCCCCACGACACGCCGGGCTGTCAGGCGCCGCCGCCGACTCCGCCCACTCCTCCGGCGTATACAGATGCAAGGCCAGGGCATGCAGGCCCTGCGCCATTTCATCGGCCATCAGCGCGTATACCTTCTGGTGACGGGCCACGGCGCGCAAGCCAGCAAAGTCAGCACTGACCACCACCAGCTTGAAATGGGTATCGTTTCCGGCACTGTGGTTGTGTGACTCGTTCAACACCTCAAGGTAAAGCGGAGAGAAACCGCTCTTGAGGTGCTCCTCGATACGCTGCTGGCGGGACATGGGACAGGACTCCAGGGAAAACAGGGCAGCGCAATTATACGACCATTGACGACATCCCGTGGGGTGATCTGCCCGCTTGTCGCAAACATGACCCAGCAGTCCCAAAACAGCTTCCCGGGACAGAACCAGGACATATATTCGAAAGGGTCAAGCCAGCCCCGGCACACCAGTGGAGTCGCCTCGCCATGAGCATCCAGTTTGTGAAAACCACACCGGACAAAATCCGTTTCTTCCCGGCACCGGGCACCCCCGAAGCACAAATGACCGAGCGTGAAGTCAACGATATCGCCGAGATCTTCCAGACGCCCCTGACAGGCAGCTACAACTGGGACTACGCAACAGTGGACGGCCGCATCCGCAAGCTCTACCAGCTGGGCAAGGAACTGAACTGGAACCAGGAGTCCGATCTCAACTGGGATCAGTACTACCCTCACAGCCAACCGCCCGTTGACCAGAACTTCAATCCCTTTGTCGGTTATGAGCCTTTTGAGAAACTGAGTGACGAGGAAAAACTGCGTTTCTCCTGGCACAACCAGTCATGGACGCTTTCGCAGTTCCTTCACGGTGAGCAGGGAGCCCTGCTCGTTGCGTCACAACTGACTTCATGCGCCCCAACGTTTGATGCCAAGCTTTATGCCGCCTCACAAACATTTGACGAAGCGCGGCACGTGGAAACATTCAACCGCTACATCCAGGAAAAGATCGGTTTCATGTACCCGGTAAACCCGCACCTGAAACTGCTGCTGGACAAAATTCTTTCCGATCCGCGCTGGGACCTGAAATTCATCGGCATGCAGATCATCATAGAAGGACTGGCACTGGCTGCATTCAACACCATGCGCATGGTGTCGCTGGATCCCCTGCTCAAGGAAATCATCTACCTCATCACGCGCGATGAGGCACGGCACGTGACATTCGGCGTCAACTACCTTGAGTACGTGGTGAAACACATGACGGAAGAAGAAATCGAGGAACGCGCGCAGTTCGCTTACGAGGCTTGCGTCGTGATGCGGGAGCGCCTGATTGCCACGGAGGTTTTTGTGGAGTTCGGCTGGGACGTCGCTGCCGCCCGTGAGCGGGTGCTGAGCGCATCTGTCATGGAGTATTTCCGCAAGTTCCTGTTCTCGCGCATCATCCCCAACCTGGCCCGCATCGGCCTGTTAACCGACACCGTCCGACCGAAATTCGAAGCACTCGGCATACTGGAGTACGAGAATGCCGTCAGTGACGGCGACATCGACTGGGCCGAACTGTCAAAGCCGCTTTATTGAAACCGCACTGAATGCTGGCCATAAAAAAACCGCCCAGGCTGTTAGCCTGGGCGGTTTTTCATACCCGCAAGCAGATCAGGTTCGCGGGATAATACGCGGTGGCAATTTTCCAAGGCTGCTTCGTGCTGCCTGATACAAGGGATTAACCCTTGGCAACAGGGAGTTGATGCCATCTATCCGCTGCGTACCCGAAGGGTGCGTGCTCATGAAAGCTGGCCCACCTGCCCCGTTAGCCTGCCCCATCTTTTCCCAGAGGGAAATCGCCGCTGCCGGGTTGTAACCGGCACGAGCCATCAACTCCAGCCCCACAATATCAGCCTCTGCTTCCTGGCCACGGCTATGAGGAAGCGTCAAACCCACCTGCGCAGCTGTCGCAAGCAGGGCCATATTCTCGGCATTCACATTACCCAGTACCGCCAACAATGACATGCCCGTCTGTTGTGCATAGGCAGTGGACATGCGCTCACGACCATGCTCACGCAAGGCATGTGCGATTTCATGCCCCATGATCGCTGCAATCTCGTCATCGGTCAGGCGCAGTTTGGTAATGATCCCGGTGAAAAACATGATCTTGCCACCCGGAGCACAATAGGCATTCAGCTCGTCACGGGTTTCAAGATTAACTTCCCACTGCCACTGCAATGCATCCTGGCGAAAGGTTGCAACATGTGGCACCAGACGATCAGCAATCACCCGGATACGCTCCAGATTGGCCTTGTCTGTATTGAGCTTGCCTGCCTGTTGCGCCTTGCCCAGCTCGCCCTTGTAGGACTCCAGCGACATGGCATCCACCTGCGCACTGGGCAGAAGCAGCAACTGCTTGCGCTTCACACCGGTAGCACCTTCCTGCGTGGTACTGGAACAGGCCGCCAGGGCCAGAGCAAGGAGAAGTACAAGAAGATGACGACGTGTCACTGTCATGAAGGAGTCCTCAGAAAGATAATGCCGGAAGCCGCTCCGGCCTAGCGAGGATAGCCGGTAATGCTGCGAATCTCCCGATACAGCGGTTGCAATTGTGTATACAGCGGCTGGTAAACCCCTGTGTACAGCTTATGGTACAAGGCCTGCTGCGACCTGTCCGGCATTACGGCATGACCAACCCTTGTCATCCGTGCCACTGCCGTAGGGAAGTCCGGGTGCAACCCCAGCCCGACAGCAGCACAAATGGCAGCCCCCAGGCCCGAGGTTTCTGTTGTGTGTGGCCGCTCCACCGGCAATCCGAATACATCTGCCGCAATCTGCACCACCGCATCGGACTGCGCACCACCACCGGACACCCGCAGGCTGCGCAGGTTCACCCTGGCCCGCTTTTCAATCCGGCCGGCACTGTCTTTCAGGGCGTACATCAAACCCTCAACAATCGCCCGGTATACATGCGGACGACCATGCACATCGCCAAAACCGATCAAGGCGCCCTTGGCCTCACGCCCCGGATCCCGCACCCCTGGCGACCAGTATGGCTGCAGCATCAAACCCATGTTTCCTGCCGGGGTCTGCTGCAGGTGACGCTCGAAGACCTGCTCCACCGGAATGCCTTCTGCAGCAGCAATAGCCACATCCTCGGCACCAAACTGCTCACGGAACCAGTTAACCATCCAGAAACCACGCAATGTCTGCACCTCGGTGCAATAGTGCCCCGGCACCGGGGCCGGATATGGTGGCAAGAGGGGCGTTACTTCAACATAGTTTTTACGGATAGTATTGATGGTGGCGGTAGTACCAAAACTGAGCGCCCCTATTTGGGGATCCAGACAGCCAGAGCCCAGAACCTCACAGGCCTTGTCTGCACCGGCAGCTATCAATGGCAATCCGGCCGGAATTCCCGTCTCGACAGACACAGAGTCGGTAATCGTCCCCAACACCCCTCCAGCGGGCACCAGATCAGGCAGATGCTCACGGCGCAGCGGCATGGCCTGCCACTTCCAGTCCCACGGGCGAGCCCATTCCTGCCGGTGAAAATCGAATGGCACATAGCCCACTTGCGCGGCCACCGCATCGCGAAAGCGGCCGGTAAGACGATGAGTGAGATATCCTGAGAGCAGCAGACATTTATGCATGCCGTGAAACATGGCAGGCTCATGCTGGGCCAGCCAGTTAGGCTCGGCTTGCCGCAGGAACTGCCTGACCGTATCGGTCGCGCCCAGCGCACGAAAAATGGCTTGCCAGTGCAGCGACAAGGATGGAAGTTGCGAAGCTTCGCGCTGATCCAGCCAGGTAATGGCAGGACGCAACGCGTTTCCCTCCCGGTCCACCGGGACCACCGTCCCCCGCTGCGTCGTGAGGGTGACACCAACCACATCACCCGGTACGGCGCCCTGCACCCAGAGTCCCCGTACTGCGCGTACCAGGCACTCCCAGTAATACTCCGCAGACTGCTCGGCATATCCTGGCAGAGGCGAGTGATACACAGGATCAAACTTTACCTGAGACCGGAACAGCAACTGGCCATCACGGTCAAACAGCAAGGCACGCACGCTTTGCGTGCCATTGTCGATTGCCAGGATGGTTTCAGTCATGAGACGTTGCCCTCAGGCTGCTGCGCTCTGTGTCACTTTTTCAGCAGGCACACCGTAATGCGCCAACCAGATTTCACGATAACGCTCCGTCTCGGCCGCCCAGCGCGCATCATCCCAGCCAAGTTCCGCCTGACACACTGCACGCACATGCAGCAGCAGCGAACTGCCACCTTCTGCCATGAGCAAGCCTATGCGGGTCCGTCGCAACAGGAGGTCATCCAGATGCTCCACCTGCTCATAACGCGCCGCCCAGCGAAGCTCTGCCCACAACGTTTCCAGTTGCGGGATGGCCTCCATCTCGGCAGATGCTGCTTCCTGCATAAACTGGCTGGTATAGAAACCAAAGCGCCCCTTGAGACGCTTCAGGTCAGAAGCCGGCCAGGTGGTATCAATCAGGCCAACCGGCCGAAACACTGGAGCCTTGGTATCGCTCGCATCAATCTTCGGAAAATACGTTGAGGCCGCCTTGAGCGCATCCAGTGCAATCAGCCGGAACGTGGTGAGCTTGCCACCCGTTACAGTGATCAGACCGGCATCGTCCCAGACGCTGTGATCACGACGCTCGGCAGAGGGATTCACACCACTTCCTGACGCTACAATCGGACGCACGCCACTGAAGCTTGCAATGACATCATCGCGGGTCAGTTTCTCATTCGGAAACTGGAAGTTTGCTCCCTGCAGAATGTAATCAAACTCCTGCTGCGTAATGGATGCCTCTACGTCCAGATCATCACGATGATCAAGGTCGGTCGTACCAATTACGGTGCGACCTTCCCATGGATAAATGAACAGTGGCCGCTTGTCCTGCGGATGCATGAAAATGACCGCTTCATCAATCGGCAAGCGTCCCGGCGCCAGCACGACATGGCTGCCGCGCTGTGGACGAACCTTGCGCTCACCCGCCAGTTTTTCACGCAAGCGGTCAGCCCATGCGCCCGTGGCATTGATCACCGCCCGGGCTTTTACCGGAGCCACTTTGCCGGTGATGCCATCACAAAGATTAAGACCGGCTACCCGGCCATTTTCCATGATGAGCGATTCAGCCTTCACATAATTCAGGGCAAGGGCACCGTCAGCACACGCTTCATCAAGCACTCGCATGACCAGACGCGAGTCATCCACCAGTGCATCGGTATAGCGCGAAGCCCCTGTCAGGTTGGCATCACGGTAGCCTGGCATTCTGGCCAGAAAATCCTTCCTCTTGAGAAAGCGGCGATCCCTTACCCCGGCCAGAAAATCATAAATGCGCAACAGGATGCCAAAGACAAACCGTCCCGGGAAAACATGACGGTAGTGGGCAAACCAGTAACCCATGCGCGTGACCAACCCGGGGGCCTCAATCAGCAGACGTTCACGCTCGGTCAGGGAATGCCAGGTCAGCTTGATGTCGCCCTGTGCAACATAACGCAGGCCACCATGAACCATTTTCGAGGACCGGCTTGATGTTCCCCAGGCGTAGTCGCGCTGCTCGACCAGCAAGGTCTTGAGGCCACGACGGGCGGCCTCTCGTGCCACCCCTGCCCCGGTAATACCGCCGCCAATGACAATCAGCTCCCACTCTTCATGCGCCAGTTTTTCCCATGCCGCAGCACGATCCTGTCGAATACGATGAGTCATGCCCGGTTCTCCTCATCCAGCAGTAACTTTCCAGGATTCAAGTGACACTCCGGATCAAAATGACGGCAAATGGCTGTCAGTGCCTTCATGCCCAGTTCGCCTTTTTCTGCAGGCAGGTAGGGGGCATGGTCACGTCCGACACCATGCTGGTGACTGATGGTGCCACCCATGCGCACAATCGCCTCACTGGCAACTTTCTTGAGTTTCTCCCAGCGGGCAAGCGTCTCTTCGTAGTTTTTACCGGCACGGTACACATAGGTTGTGTAGATACTGGAGCCCTGCGAGTAAAGATGTGAAAGGTGCGTGAACGGAAACACCCGCTCACCTTCATCAGACAAGCCATCACGCAAGGCCGATTCGATCGCCTCAAGTGCAGGCGTTACCCGTGGCCAGTCAACCGCCGTTTCCAGCGTATCAACCGCATAGCCAAGCTGCCACAACGACTCTCGCAGATAAGGCGAGCGGAACCGGTTTGCTGCCCACTTTCTTCCCAGTAGCTGCCCCGTCCCCACTGCGTCATACCGGCCCAATTGCCGCTCAAGTTCACGCAAGGCAAAACGTACCGTGGCACGTGAGCCGGTGAGGCCAACCATCATCATGCAGCGATCATCACCCGCCCCACGCAGACGCAGATACTTGTCGAGCAGCGCAATCTGCTTGCCGTGACCTGCCATGACGAGCTGGGTACGTGTTTCATCCGCATTGCTTAACCGCAACATGGAGAACGGCAACCGCAGTTGAGCCAGTTCACGAATGGCCGTGCTGGCCGACAACCAGTCAGAAAGGAAAAACGCCCGGAACTCTTCGCATTCCGGCTGGCGTGTCACACGCACCTTGACCTCGGTAAGCACGCCAATACGTCCTTCCGACCCAAGCACGATTTCCCGCAAATCCGGACCGGCACTGGAGGCCGGAAAGGTCGGTATATCCATCGTGCCCTGCAGGGTCTCAAGCCGACCACCCGCAAACATTTGCTCAATTCGGCCATAGCGCATTGACTGCTGACCACTGGAGCGGGTTACCACCCAGCCACCCAGCGTGGACAACTCGAATGACTGCGGAAAATGCCCCAGCGTATAGCCTTCAGCATTCAGCAGTGCCTCGACTTGTGGTCCATTTGCACCCGCACCGATCGTGGCCAGTTGCGACTCCCGGTCAAGACCAATCAATCCGTTCATGCGGGCGAGCGAAAGCGTCAGGACAGGCCGCCTGCCCGCAAGAGGGTTGATGTGACCCGCAACCGAACTACCGCCACCATAGGGGATAACCGTTACATCACCAGCCTTTGCCCATGCCAGCAAATCCTGCACCTCAGCCGAGGTAGCAGGCTCTGCCACACCATCGGGAAAAGGTGACATGCGACCCGAGCGCAAGGCCAGCCAGTCCGGAAGGCTCTGTCCACGGGCGTGCAATACACGCAACCAGGGATCAACCGATACAAGAGGATGGGAGGGCAGACGGGAGGGAGGGACTGTCGCAATCACCTCGTCCCGCGAGGCATCACGCAATGCACTGGAATCGCCCAGTTCCTGCCGAAGAAAAGACTTGATACCGGGGTTCGCAGGAAAGTCAGTCGACTCATCCCCCCAGCCATTCCACTTGCGCATGAAAAACCTCACAAACGCGGCATACAGGAATGCCAATAACGTGAGTAAAGGCTAGCAGGAAACATGCGTCAGACTATGACACAGCGCTCAAGCCGCATCACAAAAAAGGACAAGATAGCTCAGGCAGGGCGAGGCGCTGTTTTGCGTACCGCCATCAGGGCCGTCATGTGCTTCTCACCTGCGGTAGTCAACTGCCACCAGACACGGGCATCCTCTGGGCGCGGGACACGACGAATCAGACCCAAAGTCCGGAATTGAAGCTTGATGGTATTGAAGCAAAGCGGCGCCAGCGTGATATCTGTCACTGCGTGGGTCTTCGGACGAGTAGCCTGCACGTCCTTCAAGGCGACCTCTTGCACACGCTCGGCAAGTTTGGCCGCTATAAAGTCCTCGTGCTGGGGCTGACTCATGTAAGGAGCGAAGCTGAGGAACAGGGCATTCCACGCAAGCTGGGACCGCACCGACACTTCCTCGCAATTACCTGCCGCATACGCCTTGCAACGATAGGCAACCTCAAACAGGTCCTGCCCCTGGGCCATTGATGTCGCCAGCCCCTCTCCCTTGCCCAGCCAGAGGTCACGTTCCTGCTCCAGCTCGGCCAGGCGCTGCTTGAGAGCCTGATTCTCACGTTCGAGCTGAGGATTACTGACCTGGTTGGCACGTACCCAGCCCGGCATAGGCCGCGACTGGATCAACTGCGGAATGTGCTGTCTGAGAGCCATTTCGAGGCTACGCTCATCAGTCCAGCCTGCCGTCAGCCCACGCTGAAGCAACAAGCGGAAATCCCTGAGTTTCAGGCGCCCTTCAGGTGTTTTTTCCTGCAACTCGATTGCTCGCGCTTCAGGCGCCTCATGCATCAGCACAAGAATAGGCTTCTGCTTTGTAGCCGCGTACACATATTCCATATGCGTATAACTGACACCGGATGGCGAAAGCGAGCCATAGCGACTGCCAACCAGCAATACATAGTAGTCCGACTCATCAATCAGCTTCTTGATTGCGGCCCAGGCACTGACCCCGGACGGGTTGAGCTCCAGGCCACTCGGCAGACAGCCCAGCACAGGCAAAATCTGGGTCAGCAGTCTGCGCTCCGACTGAAGATCAGAGTAGGTCGAACTGACAAAGACCTGATAACGCTTATCGCTCACAAAAACCCCATCTTGGCCAACTACTACCATCAAACATTGTCAAAGCCCCGGAAAATGGCTTGCGTCATGGTGGCAGATTTTTCAGACATTTGCGTTTAAGGCAGTAATGCCTTTTTTGAGACAATAACTGACAAAAGGGACTCTTGTCAGCAAGATACCGGAATCACTGCCAGTCAATTTTGACCTACCAGCGAACCTGCTCGAGATGTGTCAGCTCCCTGCCCAGAAAGCGCCCCCCGATCGTCTGGAACCGAAGGGGAACATCCGTCACAAAGTAGCGATACTCAGGGGCAATGCGCTGCGGATTATGCAAGCCCAGACGATCAAGCAAGGTCGCCGTCTGTTCAGCCACCGTAATCGCTGAATCCACCAGACGAATACCCGTCCCCGCCACTTCCTGAAGCAACGGCTTGAGCAAGGGATAGTGTGTACACC
>JBASJP010000235.1:0-1928 GCA_049655345.1 Moraxellaceae bacterium | reverse complement strand
GACGTCGCGAATGGCAGTTTGCTGGATGTGATTCGGCGTGTTGCCTGCTTTGGGGTGGAATTGCTCAAGCTTGATATCCGTCAGGAGTCCACACGCCATACGGATGTTCTGACCGCAATAACGCAGTTTCTCGGCATAGGCGCCTATGCGGACTGGGATGAGTCGGCAAGGCAGTCCTTTCTGCTGGCCGAGCTGCAGAATCCACGGCCCTTGCTGCCTGAGCATCCGCACCTGATTCCGGATCATCCGCTGAATACTCCGGATGTGCAGGAAGTGCTGGCGACCTTTCGTGAGCTGGCGCGCCAGCCATCGGACTCTTTGGGTGCGTATGTCATATCGATGGCAGAGCGGCCCAGTGACGTTCTGGCGGTGATGCTGCTGCAGCAAAAGGCAGAGGTGCCTCGTCCCCTGCGCGTCGTCCCACTGTTTGAAACGCTGGATGATCTGGAGGGAGCGGCGGCATGTCTGGAGGCATTGCTATCAATCCCCTGGTACAGGGATGCAATAGCCGGCAAGCAGGAAATAATGATCGGTTATTCCGACTCGGCCAAGGATGCGGGCTTTCTTGCCGCAAACTGGGCGCAGTATCGTGCCCAGGAGGCGCTGACCGAAGTTGCTGCCCGTTTTGGCGTGAAGCTGACCTTGTTTCATGGGCGGGGAGGCTCCGTCAGCCGTGGTGGGGCGCCAGCCCATCAGGCCCTGTTGTCACAGCCACCGGGGTCGGTGAATGGCTCGATACGGGTTACCGAGCAGGGCGAGATGATTCGTTTCAAGTTCGGCATGACGGGCATCGCCATTCGCAATCTGGATCTATATGCCTCGGCCACACTGGAAGCAACGTTGTTGCCGCCTCCGGCGCCCAAGCCTGAGTGGCGTGAGCTCATGCATGAAATGACGACGGTTTCTCTGGCGGTTTATCGCGAAACCGTGCGGGATACCCCTGATTTTGTTCGCTACCTGCGCACGGTTACGCCTGAGACCGAGCTACAGATGTTGCCCCTTGGGTCCAGGCCGGCCAAACGTAAACCGGGCGGGGGAGTGGAGTCATTACGTGCCATTCCCTGGGTGTTTGCCTGGACTCAGGTCCGCTTGATGTTGCCTGCCTGGCTGGGAACCGGACGTGCCCTGAACATGGCCATGGATACTGGCCGGGAAGAGCTTTTGCGGGAAATGGCCACGAGCTGGCCTTATTTTCACGCGGTACTGAGCATGCTTGAGATGGTGCTGGCCAAGGCCGACGCCTCGATTGTGGCCAGCTACGAGGACAAACTGGCGGGCGATGATGTGAGCCTGCGGGAATTGGGGGCGGAGTTGCGTCACAGGCTCCAGATCACGATTGACGCCTTGTTGCAGGCTAATGGTGGCAGGCCATTGCTGGAGGATAACCCTGTGTTGCGTCGCTCCATCAGTGTCAGAACCCCCTATATAGAGCCACTTCATCTGCTGCAGGCCGAGTTGATGTTGCGTCGCCGACTGGCTGGAGAGGCTGGGCATACCTATGACCAGGCGCTTATGGTCACCATTGCCGGGATTGCCGCCGGCTTGAGGAACACGGGCTAGCACTTTGGGCTACCGTTTGTCGACTGGGTGGTTCTCTTGGTGTGGCTTTACGGCTATAACCTTGTTGTCATCAGGGTCTGTAATGCTTTGGCATTCAGTCAGCCCGTGATCAACAAGGAAAGCGTGCCATGAGTACAATAAAAACACTTGCACCCCGTATCGCCCTGGCTGCCGGCATCAGCTTTGCAGCGGCAAGCCTCTATGCTTATGTTGGTCAGTCCCAGGCGGAATCGCGTGCCCTGACATTCTGCTCGTCTGCACAGCCTGGTGAAGCTGCCGGCAATGTGCTTTCGCGGTTGCAGCAGGAACTTGACGAGGCGACAGCCTTCCAGAGCCAGTCAGGCGTTTCTCTCGTCTATGGCAAGACC
>JBASJP010000234.1:0-3154 GCA_049655345.1 Moraxellaceae bacterium | reverse complement strand
ACCCATATATGAAATATATTATATAAATATAGTTAATAGTCACCCGCTATAAACAAGCACTCCTACAGGCGCCGCAGGACAGGCTCATCCATGTGCCGGCTCTGCTCTTCCAGCTCTGCCACATGCTGTTGCCAGTAGCTGTCCGTGTTGAACCAGGGAAAGTGCATGGGAAAGGCTGGATCGTGCCAGCGCCGGGCCAGCCAGCCCGCGTAATGCGCCATGCGCAGGGCCCGCAAAGGCTCAATGAACGCCAGTTCCCGGTTGTCGAACGAGTCAAACATCTCGTAGCCGTCCAGCAGCTCAGACAGCTGCATTTCACGCTCATGCGCCGTGCCGGCCAGCAACATCCAGAGATCCTGCACGGCTGGGGCAGACTGGCAGTCATCAAAGTCGACCATCCAGGGGCCGTCATCACGCGTCCAGATGATGTTGCCCGGGTGGCAGTCGCCCTGGGTACGGATACGTGAGGCCGACTCCAGACCGCTACGGCGGATCTTGTCGCGCAGGGCGGCGATTACGGCCAGATAGCGGCTGCGTAATGCCTCCGGCAGGAAGCCTTCCGCCGTTACCGCCTCGGCAGGCTGATCCAGAAACCGTTCCAGAGTGAGTGCCGGGCGCTCGACAAAGGGCTGGCGCCGGCCAATCGCATGCAGCCGACCCAGCAGCATGCCGATACGGTGCAACTGTTCGGGATCACCCGGTTCTGGCGCCTGCCCGCCCTTGCGGGTGAACAGGGCAAAACGGTAACTCTCGAAGGTGAACAGGGTTTCGCCATTGGCATCGGCCAGCGGCGCCACGACGGGCAGCTCGGCCGCCGCCAGTTCGCGCGTAAACACATGCTCCTCGCGCAATTGCGCGTCAGTCCAGCGCTCCGGCCGGTAGAACTTGGCAACGATCGGCGTTTCATCCTCGATGCCTACCTGATAGACGCGGTTCTCGTAGCTGTTGAGTGCCAGCACACGGGCATCACTCAGCCGCCCTGTGCTCTCCACCGCCTGGATGACCAGATCCGGGGAAAGCCGGGCATACACTTCAATCGAGGAATCAGTCATGGCAACGCATCAGGAATCGTGGGCCGCCATGATGCCACAGCCAGCTCTTCCTGATGTGACTGGACGTAACACGACAAACCGGGTCAGGGCCGGGTCAGACGCAGTGTTTAACGCACGCTGCGGCAAAACCCGTTCTCACCACCCAGCGCCGATGCCGGCAGGTTGCTACGGCACGCCCAGCTCACCGACAGGCCGTTGTATTTTGGCTTGAGACGCAGGTATCCACGCGGATACACCTTCGACGACAGCGAGACGATGATTTCGCCTTCCTGCCCCAATGCCACCTCGTCCACCAGATCAGCCTGACGCACGTCCGCTCCCTCGGGCAGGATGGCATTGATATCCGTTGGCCAGCGATCATTCTGCAGGTATTCCTCAACCACCAGCGTCTTCACCGGCATCACCAGCACCAGCGCCTGTGCCACACGCGGTTGCAGGGTGAACCGTGCCATCAGCGAATCAATCATGCCGGAGAAAGACGATGCATCCGGCGCGGCAGACGCCACCTCCTTCTCCGCTGGCGCACGCAGGGCCTTGCCCAGAGCGGGATAACCGGAAAGATTGCGCGTTGCATGGCGCGCTGACTCGTGCATGACATTCCAAAGGCTGGTCGGATTTTGCCACTCCATGAACGCGCCTTCCGTTTCAAATACGGTCAGTGGCTTCTTGCCGCCTGCGGCCCAGAGTTGCCAGCGGATTTTCATCCAGGTGCCGGCACGCTCGCCCGATACCTGAATCAGACGGGGAATATCGTTCTGCCTGATCTGCACGCCGGTATGCTTTGGTGCACACACCAGCACGTTGACGGCAAGCACCTGCGGCACCAGACGCAACGCACCACTGCCCGCAAGCTCACGCCAGCGCTGCTCCGTTGCCGCCACTTCCACATCGTAGCCTTGCGTCGACAGCACACCTGCCATGCTTTCCGCGAGATAACGGCGATTGCCGTCCATGAAAATGGAGCCCGGCCCCTGCAGGTCATGCCACTGCAATGCGGTGGGATTGATGCAGTCTGCCGCGACATACAGCTTGCCCAGCTCTTTACCCTGCCCTGCCGGAGAAACCTTCAGGGCCGAATAATCCGGCAACGCAAGCGCCAGCGGCAACAGCCTTCCTGCCGGCAGCGCTGCCGGGCGATAACTCGTCACGGGTGGCAACGATGGCGCCGTCCGCAATGGACGGCTGTTGTCGACCGCAGACTCTGCCGGTGCAGTATCCGAAAAATGCACGCGGCCGCTTGCATCCGTCCACTGGTACAGACGCTTCTCGGCGTGCGCTGCTGGCGCAGCGAGCGCAGCAGTCAATGCAACGGACAATACAACGAACAATGCAACAGTCAGCGCCAGCACTGCACCAACCCCGCTGCGCCGGACATTCATGTGCATGACAGACAGCATCCTCACCGGCATCAGGCCTTTTTCGGATAAAGTTTTTCGTCAAACTCGCTCATTTTCGGAAACACCAGTGGCGTAGCCGTCTGCAATTGCGCCAGCCAGCCCTTGTAATCCTGCATGATCTGCTCGCGCGCTTCCGGCTTGAGGTAGGGAACGTGATAGCCGGGGAAAAACGGCAGCACATCCATGCCGACATACGCCAGGGTGCCACGCAACAAGGGGCGCAGCATCAGTTCAAGCTCGCCATGAATCGCGTCTGGGCCAAACATGTGGTCACGACCACCCAGCGTAAAACTGAGCGCAGCCTTCTTGCCCTTGAGTCCGCCCTGGTCATAAAAGCGCATGCCGCCGTAGCACACGCCGGAAATCAGCACACGATCAATCCAGCCCTTCAGCATGGCCGGCACGGAAAACCAGTAGACCGGAAAATTGAAAATGACGAGATCGGCTTTTTTCAGTTTCTCAACCTCTGCCGCAATATCAGGCGCAATCGTGCCGGCTTCATACGAGTAACGCTGCTCCAGCGCATACACCAGATAATCCGGATTCTTGCGCGAACCAAAATCGTCTGCCGATGCCACCGGATTCCAGTTCATGGCATAGAGGTCCGACACCACCACCTCATGACCGGCACGCGTCAGTTCTTCTACCGCCGTTTTCATCATTGATGCGGTGAACGATTGGGGTTCGGGATGGGCGTGGACAATC
>JBASJP010000233.1:0-3752 GCA_049655345.1 Moraxellaceae bacterium | reverse complement strand
GCAAAATGATCGATATTCCTCCGGAGCAGCAAACCATTCTGGAAGCGGCTGCCTTCCGCAAGCTGCTGGAGCATCTGTCCCAGCGTCATGACGTGCAGAACATTGACCTGATGAACCTGGCGGGTTTTTGCCGTAACTGCCTGTCCAAGTGGTACCGGGCGGCGGCAGAGGAGCAGGGCATTGCGCTGTCCGATCCGGATGCGCGCGAGATCATCTACGGCATGCCGTATGAAGAGTGGAAGGCCAAATACCAGAAGTAAGATGTACCAGAAGTAGGGTGTATCAGCAGTAACGCGGTACGGGGCCCGGTGTTCAGGCCCCGCCACCCAGTGCCCGTCGCCACAGGCGGGCCGGTAATACGTTGCGCAGGCGGTCGATGGCCTGAGCGACCAGTGCCGGGTGTGGCTCGTGCCCTACGTCATGGGCAATATCCAGTGAGACGTCGGCACCCAGTGCCTGCAGGTGCTCAAAGGCATCGCGGGCGTGGTCTGCGCTGATCACGTCGTCGGCATCGCCATGATAAAAACTGATGCTGGTGAGTTGGGGGGCCTCGGTAGGCAGCCGTGCATAGCGCCCGGCAAAGGCCAGTACCCGTCCGGCCAGCCCGTCCACGGTCTTGATGGCCTCCAGTGCCATGATGGCACCCTGCGAAAAGCCGACGATCACGGTATCGGTCGGGGGCACCAGGCTCTCGGTTTGTATCTGGCGGATCAGGGCGACAAAGTCGGGCATGGCGGCGGCAATGCGTTCCGGCCGGTCGTCCTCGCCCATCTCGCTCACCGAAAACCACTGCCGTCCGGTCCAGTAGGCGCTCTCGAAGGCCTGCAGGCCGGGGGGCAGGGCAATGGCGGCCTCTGGCCAGGCCTCGTGAAAGGCGCGGGCCATGTCCAGCAGGTCGGTGGGCTGGGCGCCCAGTCCGTGCAGCAGGATGATCAGTTGCCGGGCGTTAGGGGGCGGGGTATCGCTCAGCAGGCTGGCGTCGTTCAGGGTGTAATACATGGTGGCGGGCCTCCTGTGGCGCCTTTGGCTCCTGTGGCTTGGCCCGGTGCCGGTCGTGTCTTCAAGCATAGCCACATGAGGCATATTCACGCATCCGGCAAGTTGCCTTCACCTTGCCTGACATCTGCCCGGAAACGGGCTAGAATTCGCGCCCTCTATTTACCTTTGCCCCCTTGATGAGGTTGTGCCGTGAGCGTCGAGACCATCAAAGCCCTGCAGGAAGACCACTTTGGCCGCTGGAAAAACCGCGAAGCCATCGCCGAGAACATGATCCCGGCCATCGGCAAGCTGTACCGCGAACGCAATGTGGTTACCACGGTGTATGGCCGTACCCTGATCAACCGCTCGGTCACCCAGTTGCTCAAGCATCACCGCCGCGTGCGCATGATTGCCGGCGACCTCTCGGTGGTCGATACCTTCCCGATCATGGAAGAACTGGCCAAGCTGAACCTGGGCCCGTGCAACGTGGACATCGGCAAGCTGGCCACCAAGTACAAGATTGTGGGCGGTGATCTGGCCGCGTTTGTGAAGAACGCCGTGGCCCCGGCCATTGGCCAGATCGATCACGGCAAACCTACCGATGTGGTGCTGTACGGCTTTGGCCGTATCGGCCGCATGCTGGCCCGCCTGATGATTGAAAAGGCCTGCAAGGGCGACAGCCTGCGCCTGCGTGCCATTGTTGTGCGCAAGTCGTCGGAAAGCGATCTGCAGAAGCGTGCCTCGCTGCTGCGTCGTGATTCCGTGCACGGTCCGTTTGAAGGCACCATCTCGGTGGACGAAGAAAACGAAGCCATCATTGCCAACGGCAACTTCGTGAAGGTGATCTACGCCAACCAGCCGGAAGACATTGATTACACTGCTTACGGCATCCATGACGCCATTCTCATCGACAACACCGGCAAGCTGAAGGATGACATTGGTCTTGGCCGTCACCTCACCTGCAAGGGTGTGAAGCGCGTGATCCTCACGGCACCTGCCAAGGGCAACGTGAAGAACATCGTGTTTGGTGTGAACAGCAACACCATCCTGGACGAAGACGCCATCATCTCCGCTGCGTCCTGCACCACCAACGCCATTACACCGGTGCTGAAGGTGATCAACGACAAGTTCGGCATCATCTCCGGTCACGTGGAAACAGTGCACTCGTTCACCAACGACCAGAACCTGATCGACAACTACCACAAGGCCGATCGTCGTGGCCGTTCCGCTGTGCTCAACATGGTGATCACCGAGACGGGCGCTGCCAAGGCTGTGGCCAAGGCGCTGCCGGAACTGGCAGGCAAGCTGACCGGTAACTCCATCCGCGTGCCAACGCCGAACGTCTCCATGGCCATTCTCAACCTGACCCTGAGCGATGCCGTGGCCCGGGACGAGATGAACGAATTCATGCGCGACATTTCGCTGAATTCCGGCCTGCAGCGCCAGATCGACTACACCAGCTCTACCGAAGTGGTCTCGACCGATTTCGTGGGTTCGCGCTCGGCCGGTGTGTTTGATGCCCAGGCGACCATCGTCAACGGTAACCACGTCACCCTGTACGTGTGGTACGACAACGAAATGGGCTACAGCTGCCAGGTGGTGCGTATTGCCCAGCAGATGGCCGGTATCAACTACCAGACCTTCCCGCCGGAATCTGCGGAACACTGATCAGTAGTACGGATCAGTAACTCTGGTGGCACACAACGGGTCGGCATTTGCCGGCCCGTTGTCGTTTGGGTGACTGGATGGCGACTGGATGGGGGCTGGGGGCAGGGTGGTGCTACACTCGCGCCATCCCAGATACCCGGTTATCTACAAGGAAGCCGATAACGTGTCCGCGCTACTGCAATCCATCAAAACCCGCTTTGCCCGTCTGGCCGATGACGTGGGCCGTCGCCTGCGCCAGAGCTTCTTCCTGTATCTGGCGGCGGTGTTCACCGTTATCGCGATTGTCGATGCCTCTTCCGTGAATTATTTCGGCGGCATGCGGCAGTCCACCTTCGACACCATGCTGCGCATGCGCGTGAATGTGCCCAAGGCCGATCCGAACATTGTCATTGTCGACATTGATGAAAAAACGCTGGCGGCGCTGGCGGCTGACTATGGTCGCTGGCCATGGCCGCGTCAGGTGCTGGCCGAGTTTCTGCAGAACGTGGAAGCACAGCAGCCCAAGGCGGTGGTGTTTGACGTGCTGTTCAGTGATCCGGATATCCAGAACCCGGACAGCGATGCCTATTTCAACGAAACGATTGCCGGCACCACCAACACGTTCTTTCCCATGCTGCGGCTGGACAAGGAGCATGACAGTCTTTCAAAACTGCCGGCGGCCAGTGTGCCAGGCATCATGGCCACCGAACTGGCAGTGAAGGACGCCACGCTGGCCATGATCATTCCGCCATTTGCGGCCACGCAGCAGCCCGGTCGTCTGGGCACACACAATGTCTATCCCGACAGTGACGGGGTGGTGCGCCGTTATCCGGTGCGTCTGGATGCGCAAGGCTGGCAGTTGCCGTCATTGCCGTATGTGGTGGCCAGGGCTGCCGGGCATGGTGAGAACGCCCCCAATACCTTGCTGCTCAACTGGCGTGGCAAGCCGTTTACCTACAAGTACGTAAGCTTCAGTGATGTCTATCTGGACATGCTGAAGGAAAAGCGCACGCGTCCGGCGGACGAGTTCAAGGGCAAGACCATCATCATCGGCTCGACGGCGGCGGGGCTGCTGGATGTGCGTGGCACACCGCTGGACCGCCAGTTTCCGGGGGTGGAAATTGTCG
>JBASJP010000232.1:0-1827 GCA_049655345.1 Moraxellaceae bacterium | reverse complement strand
CGTACTGGTCGTTGATCCTTTTGAAAAAGTCCAGATCGAGAATGATGAGCGACAGCGGTTTTGTGCTGCGCCGGCTCACCGCAATTTCGTGTTCCAGCCGCTCCATGAGGTAGCGGCGATTCCAGACGCCGGTGAGTCCGTCACTACGCGAGAGTTCAAGGATTTTCTTTTCGCGCGTGCGCAATCCGTGCACCAGTGAAATGACGATGAGTGAAACCAGCAACGCACTGGGAAATCCGATGATCAGCTGGATGAACAGGAGGATGTTGTTGGCGTAGGGCGTGTCTGCTTCCACGTACAGGGGTGCGTCGGGCAGCAGCCCTAGATTGACCGCGACCCCGATCATGACTATCCCCAGCCAGTTAAGGCCTGCAGCAATGACGACATGCCTGCTGTTGTTGAACAGGATCAGGCCAAAAATGGGCGCGGATGCCAGCAGCAGTCCGGTGACCATGGAGTGAATGCCGTTCAGGACGGCCATGACCATCAGGGGGGCGCCGAACAGGTAGACCTGAATGGTGCCGGGCAGCATCGAGTCCGGGTGGCTTTTGCGGGTTTTCCAGACGATGGCAAAGAACACGGCCCAGACCGTCATGCAGGCCGCAGAGAAAACCAGGGTGAAGCGCACCGCCTCCATGTTGGAGGCGTAGTTCATGGCCGGAAAGATGAACGGGATGGAGGCAATGATGAAAAACAGGGCGAACAGGGAAAAGCTCATGCCGATGCCAAGAAGGGTCTTGTCGGCATAAGACCAGTCCATGGGGTTCCCGGACTTTTTCAGCAGTTCAAGCAGGCGCATCACGTGTCAGCGGCTTCCTGGGGGTGGATGTGTGGGGGGGCTGAAATTCGACGCTAGCAGCACTGTCCCGGCGTTGGCCATAATGTTGTCAGGGGCTTCCGCCGGGCTGGCGGCGGATGCTGATGAGTGGTCGGCGAGCTGTCAAAGAGAGACCAGCCTGTCTCAGAAAAGATCAAACTCGTCGCCCTGCTCAGGGACAGTGGTATTCCAGCCGTTCTGTCGTTCAAGCTTCTGCCGCATGCTGTCTGCCGCGACGGGCTCGCCATGCGTGATGAAGGTTTGTTGTGGCGGTACCAGTGGTGCCAGCCACGCCAGCATTTCTTCGTAGTCAGCGTGGGCGGAGAGGCCGTCGAGCTGGGCGACCCGGCAGCGGATGTCCACCTCCTGACCGTAGATGCGCAGCTTGTCGGCACCATCCAGCATGGCCCTGCCGCGCGTGCCTTCGGCCTGGTAACCGGTCATGACCAGCGTGTTGCGGCTGTCGGCACCAAAGGCAATGAGATGATGCAGGATGCGGCCGCCGTTCAGCATACCGGCGCCGGCAATGATGATCTTGGGTTCGGTGCTGTTGGAAATGGCCTGGGACTGTTCGCCGGTGCTGGTGTAGAGGACATGCGAACACATGGTTTCGCATTCGGCAGCGCTCAGCTTGTGTTCCTTGTGAAAGTGCTTGAACACATCCGTCACATCAATGGCCATCGGGCTGTCGAGGTAAATTGGAATGCGGGGGATCTGCTTGCGTGCCATCAGCGTGGTGAGCAGGTACATGAGCACCTGGGCGCGGCCCACAGCAAAGGACGGCATCAGTATGGTGCCGCCCTTGCTGACGGTTTCATTGACGATGGCGGCGAGTACTTCGGCGGTGTCTTCTTTCTCGTGCAGACGATCGCCGTAAGTGGATTCGATGACAAGCCAGTCGGTTTCACGCAGCGGGACCGGGGGATTCATGACGGGATCATTCGGGCGTCCCACATCGCCACTGAAGGTAATGCTCCTGCCTTCGCACTCCACCCGCACACAGCTGGAAC
>JBASJP010000231.1:0-1526 GCA_049655345.1 Moraxellaceae bacterium | reverse complement strand
TGCTGTTTGCCCATGTCATCCTCGTACACAAGAATGTAGGCGCGCTCGAACAGTGCAATCAGCATTTCAAACAGGATGAGGCGGCGTTCTTCCTGCTCGGGCGATAGCTCTGGCGGATCTTGCCGCTGTGTGCGCAGGCGCAGGTCGGCGCTGTCGATGATGAGCTTGCAGAACTCGGCATATTCGTCGGAGAGGCGCTGGTAGATTTCCTCCTCTTCGTTCTGCCGCTCGCGACGCTGGTCCAGCAGGTAGACGGCAATGGCAAACGGCAGGCCGACGACTGTGACGACATAGCTCAGTTGTTCCCAGTTGATCATGGCGCTTCCTCCTGCCTGAAGCCTATAAGAAAAAACCGGCACAATGGCCGGTTTTTTCTGGTGTTGCGCTGATTCAGAAGCCGAGCAGCGGCAGCATGGCGGCGATGGTTTCGCCGGGCAGACCGACAGCGCTACCCACCTTGCTGGCAAGTCCGCTCTTGATCGAACTTAGCGAGTTGTTGCGCAGTGCTGTGGCGGCGCCAACGGCGGTCGATTCATAGCCGCTCAGTTTTTTGCCCAGCTTGCTTTCCAGTGCCTTCTGCACGACCGGTTGGCTGACCGGCTGGGTGGCGCTCGGGAGCAGCAGGCCAACGGTGGCGGCATCCAGACCCACCGTGCCGCCGACAGCACCAAGGAATTTCTGCTGTGTGTTGTCCAGCAGGCTGCGGGTTTGTTGTGCGGCCACGGTTACCTGGCTTTTCTCGGCCACAGTGAGGGCGGTGCCGCGTGCGGCTTCAATGCGCGAGAGGAAGGTGCCGATGGTGGCCGGGGTGACAGTGGTGCCGCCGGCAACGGATGCAGTACCTGTTGATGGCGCTGGTTTCAGCACGTCATTCAGCGGGCAGCCGGCCAGAGGCAGGGCGAGGGCAACAACAAGCAGTAATTTGCGCATGATGAAACTCCTTTGCATCAATCAGATGGCGTCAATGCGCTGGCGTGCGCGGGCACAGGCGGCCTTCACCTGTGCGGGTGCGGTGCCACCGATATGATTGCGCGCATTGACCGAGCCTTCGAGGGTCAGGACATCGAACACATCGTTGCTGATGGTGTCCGAAAACTGGCGCAATTCGTCCAGTGACATCTGGGCCAGATCCTTGCCGGTCTGCACGCCGTAACCGACAGCCTTGCCGACGATTTCGTGGGCATCACGGAAGGCCACACCTTTCTTTACCAGATAGTCGGCAAGGTCGGTGGCCGTGGCAAAGCCGCGACGTGCGGCTTCACGCATGTTGTCGCGTTTCGGTTCGATGGCCGGCACCATGTCGGCAAAGGCGCGCAGTGAACCCATCACGGTATCGATGGCATCGAACAGCGGTTCCTTGTCTTCCTGATTGTCCTTGTTGTAGGCCAGCGGCTGGCCTTTCATCAGGGTCAGCAGCGACATCAGGTGACCAAACACGCGACCGGACTTGCCACGGACCAGCTCCGGCACATCCGGATTCTTTTTCTGCGGCATGATGGACGAGCCGGTGCAGAAACGGTCGGGCA
>JBASJP010000230.1:0-4991 GCA_049655345.1 Moraxellaceae bacterium | reverse complement strand
CAACGGCAACGATTTCCAATATCTGTGGTGTTGCGCAGTCAATCGAACCGACCTACCAGAACCTGTATGTGAAATCGAACCTGTCCGGCGAATTCACGGTAGTGAATCCCTATCTGGTCAACGAGCTGAAGGCACGCGGGCTGTGGGACAATGTGATGGTCAATGACCTCAAGTACTACGATGGCTCATTGCAGAGGATTGACCGTCTGCCGGATGACCTCAAGGCGCTGTTTGCCACTGCCTTTGAAGTCGAGCCCAAATGGCTGGTGGAAGCTGCCTCGCGTCGCCAGAAGTGGATTGACCAGGCACAGTCGCTCAACCTTTACATCAATCAGGCCTCCGGCAAGAAACTGGATGTGACCTATCGCATGGCCTGGTATCGCGGACTCAAGACGACCTATTACCTCCGTGCAATCGGGGCCACCTCGGCCGAAAAGTCCACGATTTCCGATGGCGCGCTGAATGCCGTCAAGGCCACGGTATCAGAGATTGTGGAAGCGGCTCCTGTGCCCAAGGCGTGCAGCATCGACAATCCGGATTGCGAAGCCTGCCAGTAAGCTGGTCCGGTGATCAGCACTACCATTATGTTTTTGAAGGATGTACCTCAATGATTTCCTGGGATGATTTCGATGCGGACGAGAAACCTGTTGAAAAAGCACCGGTTGCGCCGGCAGGAGCTGCGCAAGCACCTGCACGCACAGCAGCTCCGTCGGCACCAGCAATGGTATCTGCTGCGCCAGCCACAGCTATCACTGTCCCTGCTGGGGCCGATCTGGCCCATACCTACACCGGAGGACAACCCAACCCCGTCGTCATCGTCGCAGCACTGAAGCAGGTTCGTGAAGAAGAGGCCCTCTATGACGCTGGTGCCACGCCACAGGCACGTGCGGCGGCTGCACTGGCGAGACTGGATGTCGCTCCCGGCCTTGAGGAGCTGGAGATGGGCGCCGCCCGTGTGCAGGTCGATGACAAGCGCATGATCAACTGCCGGGCCGACCTCAACCAGCTGGTGCCATTCAAGTACGAGTGGGCCTGGCAAAAATACCTGGATGGCTGCGCCAACCACTGGATGCCGCAGGAAGTGAACATGTCCAAGGACGTGTCCATGTGGAAATCCAATGATGGCCAGCTGACCGACGACGAGCGCCTGATCGTGATGCGCTCGCTGGGCTTTTTCTCCACCGCTGACTCGCTGGTGGCGAACAATCTGGTGCTGGCCGTATACCGGCAGATTACCAACCCGGAATGTCGGCAGTACCTGCTGCGTCAGGCCTTTGAAGAGGCCATCCACACGCATGCCTACCAGTACTGCATCCAGTCACTGGGCATTGATGAGGGCGAAGTCTTCAACATGTACCGTGAAGTCCCGTGCGTTGCCCGCAAGGCGGCCTGGGGCCTGAAGTACACCCAGAACCTGGGCGACCCAACCTTCACCACAGGCACTGTGGAAGCAGACCAGGACCTGTTGCGCAACCTGATCGGTTTCTACTGTGTGCTGGAAGGCATCTTCTTCTATTGCGGCTTTACCCAGATCCTCTCCATGGGGCGTCGCAACAAGATGACCGGCGTTGCCGAGCAGTTCCAGTACATCCTGCGTGACGAATCCATGCACGTGAATTTCGGCATTGATGTCATCAACCAGATCAAGATTGAAAACCCGCACCTGTGGAATGCGGCCTTCCAGCAAGAAGTCATCCAGATGATTCTGGAAGGCACCCAGCTGGAAATCGAATATGCACGGGACACCATGCCGCGCGGCGTGCTGGGCATGAATGCGGCAATGATGGAGGAGTACCTGCAATTCATCGCCAATCGGCGACTGGCGCAACTGGGCCTGCCGGAGCAGTTTCCCGGCGTGAAGAATCCCTTCCCGTGGATGTCCGAAATCATGGACCTGCGCAAGGAGAAGAACTTCTTTGAAACGCGCGTGACGGAGTACCAGACCGGTGGTGCACTAAGCTGGTAATTGCCAGCAAAAAGGCCTGCCTGAACACCTTCAGGCAGGCCTTTTTGCATCAGCCACTTTTACCTTACCACCGCAATCAGGTCGCAGCCTCAGCGCTCTACCGGATAGCCCGTTGCCTCCCATCCGGGCAGGTCACCTTCCAGCTTCTGTATCTTGCTGAAGCCCGCCTGCTCAAGCTTGTCTGCGGCCAACCCACTGCGCCGCCCGCTGCGGCAATAGACCAGCACCGGCTTGTCTTTCCAGTCCTTGAGGCGGGAGTCATCCCCCGTAACCCTGTCATGCGGAATATTGATGGCGCCCGGCAAATGACCAGCGGCAAACTCATCTGCGTTCCGCACATCCAGAATCAGGCGGGAGGATTTGTCTTTCGAAACCTCTTCGGCAGACACCAGCGTGGCCGCATGTGACAGGGAAACCAGGACGCCCAGCAAAAACACCAGAAAAATACGCATCACTTAACCCTCTCTTTGGTTCACGTTGGCTGCATTACGCTCAAGATCGTAAAATCGGACAAGCAAGATGCAAACCGTCTGCGCACACATTAACCCGATTACATCCAGTGCCGAGCCTGTCAGCCACCTCAAGGTGACATTCTGTCCCTCCAGCCCCTGCTCAATCATCGCCAGGCCGCCCAGGACCATCAACAAGCCAGCCAGCAATGCCAACTGGCTGGCAGCTATTTGCCAGGCGGCAGGCCGGAACCTGGCCCAGGCCGATTTGAGGGCGTCAATGCCTGACTGGGACTCCGCCACTACCAGGACGTAAGCAGGCATCAGTACGCCTGACAACCAGATTCCGGGCAGCACGAAGAACATCAGACCAAGAATGATCATCAGCCCGGCAAGTACCTGCGCGACGAACAGGGCCGGCACCCTGCCCAATGCCTCCTGCCAGAGCCGGCCATACCCAGGCGCCGGACTATCACTCAGGTTGCTGAGTGTGTAGCGGATCACCAGCGCGTTGGCATAAAGGCTGGCTACCATTTGCAGGCCAATGGCCATGCCATCCGCCATGGCTTTTTCCGGATCGCCACCCTGAATCACATAAAAGCGGTGATTCAGGAACAGACTGACGGGCACCAGCACAGGCAAAAGAAGCCAGAGCAACGCCAGCAGGTGCTGTCGAAAGAAGTAGAGGGTTTCAGACAGCCGAGACCAGACCATGAAGTACACCAGACTCAAAATTGACAGGGGAGTACAGACTCCGCACCATTGCAGCGTTAATCGATCAGCACGGCAAGTGTCGGCTGGCAAAATAACGGGCACAAGCCCGTCAGCACGAATCAAGTCATAGGAGCAATTGATGGATAAGCGACAGGGTGCCCTTGCAGCCCTTCTCGGCCTGGTGGTTGTGGCTGGCCTCGCCATCTGGTGGATGACCCGGGAGCCCGAGGCCCCCGCAGATATTACCCCCGGAAAGGCGGCTACAGTGCCCATGACAGCAACGGTCTCTGCTCCCCTGGCAAGTACTCCTGCAGCCGCCCCGGCTGCGCCGCCATCGGATGAAGTTGCCCTGAGCGAAGAAGTGATTGACCAGATCCGCAAGGAAGGCGAAGAGCTGAACTCACGCGCAGCTGATCTGGAGGCTCAGGTTAATGATGGTGAAGCACTGATTGCCATGAAGGAAAAGCAGATCCGCGAACTCGAAGCACAGCTCAAGGCGCAGGAAAACACAAAGCCGGCAAAACCCTGATATTCATGTCGTTGATGTAGCAGACATGGCCCGGGCAATCCGGGCCATGTCATTTTTCAGTGCAACGCGAACCATCTTGCACAATAAACACTCGCAATTGATTCCTGAGTGCTGCTGTCGCAGTAAAAATACCACCACCCAAGCCACATGAATTCACGTCGCCACTCCAGCATTTATCCTCCTGCCAAAGCACAGACCATATAAAAAACTGTTTCAAACAAAAGTGGCACAGCACTTGCTGATAGCTCCGTTGTCATTCCTGCGACTTATCAAGTTAACCCAGGAGCTTTCATGCCAATCCATGCCCAATGTCGCATCACCACCGCACTCATGATGCTGCCAGGAGGCGCTATAGCCGCGGAGTCGGCCCCATCAATTTCAGACGTTGTCGTTAACCTCAACACAGTATGGCTGATGGTTGCCGCCGCCCTTGTTTTTCTGATGCAGGCAGGCTTTGCACTACTAGAGGGCGGCATGGCCCGAAGCAAGAATGCCGTCAATGTCATCATGAAAAATTACATGGATGCCTGTGCCGGCGGCCTGATTTTCTGGCTGGTTGGCTTTGGTCTCATGTTCGGCTCAAACCCCAGCGGCTGGATTGGTACTGACTGGTTCATGCCGCAGAGTGCATCAGACTGGGACTGGAGCTTCATTCTCTTTCAGATGATGTTTGCCGCCACCGCCTGCACCATTGCGTCCGGTGCGATGGCGGAACGCATTCGCTACAGTGCCTACCTGCTGGGCGCCTGCCTGATCACCGGAGTGATTTACCCGGTATTCGGATCATGGGCATGGGGAAGCTATCTGGACGGCAGCGGCTGGCTCAAGGAAATGGGCTTTATCGACTTCGCCGGCTCAACTGTCGTGCACTCTGTTGGCGGCTGGTGTGCTCTAGCCGGAATCATCGTGCTGGGACCAAGACTCGGCAGGTTCAGCAAGTCCGGAGAATCCCGCGCCATTCCCGGTCACAACCTCGGACTTGTTGCATTGGGAGGCTTTATTCTCTGGTTTGGCTGGTTTGGCTTTAATGGCGGCTCCACGCTCGCCGGAAACGCCAGCGTGGGCAAAATAATCCTGAACACCCACCTCTCTGCATGTGCAGGTGCCGTTGGCGCAGCACTATTCAGCTGGATCATCGGCAAACCAATGTTGCTGACCAGCACCGTCAACGGATCAAGTGGTGGTCTGGTAGGAATAACCGCCGGCTGCGCCTCCATGGACCCGCAGTTTGCAATAGTGACAGGAATGATCGCAGGCATCATTACCATCACCGGACCCATGCTGCTTAACGCGGCCCGACTGGACGATGTCGTGGATGCCGTATCAGTTCATG
>JBASJP010000229.1:0-26490 GCA_049655345.1 Moraxellaceae bacterium | reverse complement strand
TCCTGCACGACCGGCATAAGTAGTCATGACCGAGGTGCGCGCATTGTAGAATTTGCTGCCAGCAGGGGATCGCGCAAATGCAAGGTAGGCCTCGGCATCATTTTCCGAGAGTGATGCATAGCGGTTGTACAGGCTCTGGTTAACACTATCCCGTAGCATGCCCAGCTGGGATTTTTTCATGACGCCGCCAAGCAGCCCGGCAAAAGGTACCTGGTCCAGACCAAAGCAACGGTGCTTGAAAGCGATATCCACGGCTGCATTCAAACCACGCTCAGCCAGCATGCTGACAGCCTTGCCGGCTCCCGTCGTGCGTGCCAGTTCATCCAGCGTCGCATCGCCAAGACGTTTTGTGCCCAGGGTGGTTAGTGTGCCGCTTTCCAGCGCGACCACGTGCTTGCCCGACTCTGATTCATAAAAACCTTGCACAGCGGCCAGCTCACGCGATGTCAGATCCTTCAGCAGTGTGCTGCGCAGCTCCTGGCGAATGGCTTCCGGCTTTACTGCCTCGGCAATGGTGGTGTTCACAATGGTCAGCCACTCATCCGGAATGAGCATGCTCGGGCCGCTGGTCTTGCCCACGGGCAGAGGTTGCTGCAGTCGCGCCAGCTGGGCCTCCAGCCCGCTGGCGGCCAGTACGGCATCCACATTGCCCTCGCGCCCGGGTAGCGTGCTGCAAGCAGCCATGACCATGCTCAAGGCAGTGGCAGTAAGCAGTTGGAGTAGTTTCATGATGTTTTTTCCGGTAATAGCAGGTCGAGCATGGCCTGGGCCGCTCGTGAAAGGATTCGACGTGGATGATAGACCACCCCCAGACTGCGCTTCAGGGTAATTCCGTCGATGTTCAGTATCACGAGTTCATGATCGGCCATGCTGGCCGGCAATACGCTCCAGCCCAGCCCGATCGACGCCATCATCTTGATGGTTTCAAGGTAGTTGGTCGTCATGCTCACCTGCATCTCCAGCCCGGACTCCTGAAACAGGCGCGAAGCGATCTGGCGCGTAAAGGTGGAGGAGGACGGCAGGATGGCCGGGTGCCCGGTCAGGTCCGCCAATGAGACTTGCGTTTGATGTGCCAGCGGGTGATCCCGGCCGGCCACAAATGCCAGCGGGTCCACCCAGATTTCGCGGGCAATCAGGCGCTCATCCTTTTCCGGGGGCAGGGTGACAATGCCCAGCTCCAGATCCCCGGACAGCACGGCCTCGTAGGCCTCCTCGGAGTCAATGAATCGCAGGTCCAGCCGTACTTGCCGGTACCGGGTGGAAAAGGCACGCAGCGCCGGTGGCAGGCGATGCAGGCCGATGTGATGGCTGGTGCCAATCTTGAGGGTCCCGGTGACGGGGCCGCTCAGGTTGCCCACCGCCCGCTTCATGTCCTCCAGGTCCAGCAGGATTTGCTGGGCACGCGGGAGCAGGGCGCGTCCGGCCTCGGTCAGGCTGACCTGCCGGCTCACCCGGTCGAACAGGGATACCCCCAGCGACTCCTCCAGCACGCTGATGCGCTTGGACACGGCCGGCTGGGTCAGGTGCAGATGCTCGGCAGCCTGCGAGAAGGAGGCAGTACGGGCCACCTCCATAAAAGCGCTAAGGGCGGCAGTATCCATATGGATTCCTGTTGGTTATCGAATATATGAAAATTATGAATTAGATTTATTGATTGTCCAGACGTACCATGCCTCCATCGCAAAAGCCAGCCGAGTGCCTAACCGGCCTGCAGGAGTTCGAGATGTCCGGCAAGACCCTTTACGACAAGCTCTGGGACGACCACCTTGTAAAACAGCGCGATGACGGCTCCTGCCTCATCTACATCGATCGTCAGCTGCTGCACGAAGTCACCAGCCCGCAGGCCTTCGACGGCCTTCGTCTGGCCAAGCGCCAGCCGTGGCGCCTTGATGCCAATATCGCCACGCCGGACCACAACGTGCCGACCGACAAGGCCGAGCGCGAAAAAGGCGTTGCCGGTATTGCCGATGAAACCTCGCGCATCCAGGTCGCCACGCTCGACGACAACTGCAATGACTTCAATATCGTCGAGTTCACCATCAACGACGAGCGCCAGGGCATTGTGCATGTGGTGGGCCCCGAGCAGGGCCTGACGTTGCCTGGCATGACCGTGGTCTGCGGCGATTCGCATACGGCTACCCATGGCGCCTTTGCCTGCCTTGCGCACGGTATCGGTACTTCGGAAGTCGAGCACGTACTTGCCACGCAGTGCCTGGTGCAGAAAAAGTCGAAGAACATGCTGGTCAAGGTTACCGGCAAGCTGGGTGAGGGCGTTACGTCCAAAGACGTGGTGCTCGCCATCATCGGCAAGATCGGTACGGCAGGTGGCAATGGCCACGCTATCGAGTTCGGTGGTCAGGTATTCGAGGACATGAGCATGGAAGGCCGCATGACGGTCTGCAACATGGCCATCGAAGCCGGCGCCCGTGTCGGCATGGTCGCTGCCGATGAAAAGACCATCGAGTATTTTCGTGGCAAGCCGTTTGCGCCCACGGGCGAGAACTGGGACAAGGCCGTCGCCTACTGGCGTACCCTCACGTCCGATGCCGATGCAGTGTTCGATACCGTGGTGGAAATCGACGGTGCCAGCATTCAGCCGCAAGTGAGCTGGGGCACCAGTCCGGAAATGGTCGTGCCGGTTACTGCCAGCGTGCCAACGCTGGACGATGCCGAAGACGCCGTGGAACGCAGCTCTTTCGAGCGTGCCTACGTCTACATGGGCCTCCAGCCCGGCCAGAAGATTACCGATATCCAGCTGGATCGCGTGTTCATCGGTTCCTGCACCAATTCCCGTATCGAGGACTTGCGAGCCGCCGCCGCCGTTATCAAGGGGCGCAAGGTGGCCAGCACCATCAAGCAGGCCATGGTGGTGCCGGGTTCCGGGCTGGTGAAAAAGCAGGCCGAAGCCGAAGGCCTCGACAAGGTGTTCCTCGCTGCCGGCTTTGAGTGGCGCGAGCCGGGTTGCTCCATGTGTCTCGCCATGAATGCCGACAAGCTGCAGTCTGGCGAGCATTGCGCTTCCACGTCGAACCGTAATTTCGAAGGACGCCAGGGCAACGGCGGCCGTACTCATCTCGTCAGTCCGGCCATGGCCGCGGCCGCCGCGCTGGCCGGACATTTTGTCGACGTACGTTCGTTCTGAGAGAGGCCATCATGGAAAAGTTCACCGTTGTAAAAGGTCTCGTCGCTCCGCTCGATCGTGCCAATGTCGATACCGACCAGATCATTCCCAAGCAGTTCCTGAAGTCCATCAAGCGCACGGGCTTTGGTCCCAACCTGTTTGATGAGTGGCGCTATCTGGATGAAGGTTATCCGGGGCAGGACAATGCTGCGCGTCTGGTGAATCCGGATTTCGTGCTCAATTTTCCGCGCTACCAGGGCGCCAGCATTTTGTTGGCCCGCCAGAACTTCGGTTGCGGCTCTTCGCGCGAACATGCGCCATGGGCATTGCAGGAATACGGTTTCCGCACCGTCATCGCCTCCAGCTTTGCCGACATCTTCTTCAATAACTGCTTCAAGAACGGCGTGTTGCCGGTGGTGCTGAAGGAGGAAGAAATGGACGTGCTCTTCAAGGAGAGCGGGGTGAGTGAGGGTTACCAGATCACGGTCGATCTGGAGCAGAAAAAGGTTATTCGCCCGAATGGCGAAAGCTTCAGTTTCGAGGTGGATGATTTCCGTCGCCACTGTCTGCTCAATGGTCTCGACGATATCGGTCTTACCTTGCAGGTCGCAGATGACATTCGTGCCTTTGAAGAAAAGGCAAAGGCCGCACGCCCCTGGGTATTCCAGTCGCTGCGTTGATGGTTTTAAGTTTCCTCTCCCCATGTATGAGGGAGGAGGACGTTTGTTGAAGGAATGAATAAATGAGCAAGCATATTGTGGTGTTGGCTGGTGACGGCATCGGCCCGGAAATCATGGCAGAAGCCGTAAAGGTGCTGTCAGCCGTCAATGAAAAATTCGGTCTCGGCATTACCTGGGAAAACCAGTTGCTGGGCGGCGCGGCCATCGATGCACATGGCGTGCCGCTGCCGGATGTCACGCTGGATGCAGCCCGGAAAGCCGATGCAGTACTACTCGGTGCGGTGGGTGGCCCCAAGTGGGATACGATCGAACGTTCGATTCGCCCGGAGCGTGGTCTGCTCAAAATCCGTTCCGAGCTGAACCTGTTCGCCAACCTGCGTCCGGCCATTCTCTACCCGCAGCTCGCTTCGGCATCCTCGCTTAAGCCGGAAATTGTTGCGGGTCTGGATATCCTGATCGTGCGTGAGCTCACTGGCGGTATTTATTTCGGGCAGCCACGAGGTGTACGTGTGCTTGAAAACGGCGAGCGCCAGGGTTTCAACACCGATGTATACAGCGAATCGGAAATCCGTCGTATTGCCCATGTTGCCTTCCAGCTCGCCATGCAGCGCAACAAGAAGGTGTTGTCGGTCGACAAGGCCAATGTGCTGGAAGTGACCGAACTCTGGAAAGAAGTCGTGACCGAAGTGGCGAAGGAATATCCGGACGTCCAGCTCTCGCACATGTACGTGGATAACGCCGCCATGCAGCTGGTGCGTGCGCCCAAGCAGTTTGATGTGATTGTCACCGGCAACCTGTTCGGCGACATCCTCTCTGATGAAGCCTCCATGCTCACCGGTTCCATCGGCATGCTGCCATCGGCGTCGCTGGACCAGAACAAGAAGGGCATGTACGAACCTTGCCATGGCTCTGCACCGGATATCGCCGGCAAGGGCGTAGCCAATCCGCTGGCCACCATCCTGTCGGTTGCCATGATGCTGCGTTACACCTTTGGTGCCGAAGCGGCGGCAAAAGCCATCGAAGACGCCGTTGGCAGGGTGCTCGACCAGAACCTGCGTACACCGGACATTTATACCGAAGGCACGAAGAAAGTCGGCACACAGGAAATGGGCGAAGCAGTGGTTGCTGCCCTGTAAAAACGAATTCAGTCTTTTGAAAAGGTACAGAAAATGAAAGTCGGTCTGGTAGGTTGGCGCGGTATGGTGGGGTCGGTCCTCATGCAGCGCATGGTGGAAGAAAACGATTTCGCCCACATCGATCCGGTGTATTTTTCCACCAGCAATGCCGGTGGCAAGGCGCCTGATTTTGGTGGCAAGGCATCCCCTGCACTGCAGGATGCCAATTCGATTGATGCCCTCCAGACAATGGATGTCATCCTGACTTGCCAGGGTGGCGATTACACCAGTGAGGTTTTCCCGAAGCTGCGTGCGGCTGGCTGGAATGGCTACTGGATTGATGCTGCATCCAGTCTTCGTATGGAAGATGATGCCGTCATCGTGCTCGATCCGGTCAACGATGGCGTCATTCGCAGCGCGCTGGCCAAGGGTGTGAAAAACTACATCGGCGGCAACTGCACCAACTCCATCATGCTGATGGGCATGGGTGGCCTGTTCCGCGAAGGTCTGGTCGACTGGGTCAGTTCCATGACCTATCAGGCTGCGTCTGGTGGTGGTGCCAATCACATGCGCGAACTGCTCAAGGGCATGGGTGTGATTCATGCCGCGGTTGCTGATGAACTGGCGACGCCTTCGTCCGCGATTCTGGACATTGATCGCAAGGTGGCCAAAACCATTCGTGAAGATGTACCGACCGAATTTTTCGGTGCGCCGCTTGCTGGTGGACTGATTCCGTGGATCGACAAGCAGCTCGACAATGGCCAGTCCAAGGAAGAGTGGAAGGGTCAGGCCGAAGTGAACAAGATCCTCGCTACCAGCAGCACCATTCCGGTTGATGGCCTGTGCGTGCGTATCGGTGCCATGCGTTGCCACAGCCTCGCACTGACCATCAAGTTGAAGAAGGATCTGCCTCTGGAGCAGATCGAGTCCATCATCAAGTCCGGCAATGACTGGGTGAAGTTTGTGCCGAATGATCGCGAGATCAGCGTGAAGGAACTGACCCCGGCATCCATCACTGGCGGTCTCAAGATTGGTGTCGGTCGTGTGCGCAAGCTCAACATGGGCCCGGAATACATTTCCGCCTTTGTGATCGGTGATCAGTTGCTCTGGGGGGCGGCTGAACCGCTGCGTCGCATGTTGCGCATTCTGCTAGGCAAGTAAGTTCTAAAGTTTCACCCGTCCGTGCCGTATTCGGTGCGGGCGGGTTTTGCATTTTCTGGAGATTGAAAAAAATGGCTGACATCCGTCTGGCAATTGTAGGCGTCACCGGTGAAGTGGGGCGTGCGCTTCTTTCGCGTCTTGATGATTCCGGCCTCGAGTTTGCCGAGGTACATGCACTGGCATCATCGCGCTCCGAGGAAGAAACGGTGATGTTCCGCCGGCGCCCATTGATCGTGGAGGTGGCGGAGGCGTTTGATTTCAGTCGTGCGGATGTTGTGGTGCTGGCCACCCCCCTGGCGGTATCGGAGATGCTGGCCGATCGCGCCCTCGCCGCGGGCTGCCGTGTGATTGACCACTCGACGGCGTTTGCCGGGCAGCGGGATGTGCCGTTGGCGGGTACGGCCGAGTCCGAGAGTGCCGACCTGGTAGTTGTGCCATCCGCCGAGGTCTCCCTGCTGGCGCCACTGCTGTCAGCCGCTATAGGTGCCTTTCCCTTGCGCGCCGTGCATGTCTCGCTTGTGCTTCCGGTGTCGTCATCCGGTCATGCCGGTGTGCGCGAGCTGGCAGGTCAGACGGGCGAGTTGCTGAATGCCCGGGGCATTGAGCCAGTGGTTTTTCCGGTCCAGATTGCCTTCAATTGCTTGCCGCTCGTCGGCTCATCCCGGGAGGAGATCGTGATCGAAGGCTTGCAGCAATTGCTGGGCGAGCACGTTCCCCTGGTGCTTTCGGCCATCGTTGCGCCTGTTTTTTATGGCGTGACAGCCCAGATTACCCTGGAAACAGAGGTCCCCATGATGGCTGAGGAGTTCGCTGATCGTCTGTCCCGGCTGGATGGGGTGGAGGTCAGGAATTCTTCGGAAGATCAGCAAGTTGCGACGCCGGTAACGGATGCGGCAGGGCAGGTTGGGGTATATGTCAGTGGTATTCGGCCTTTGTCGCCCCCGCTTCAGGGCGTGACCATGGTAGCGGTCGCCGACAATGTGCATCAGGGCGCCGCCCGACACTCGGTGGATTTGCTTGAAAAGTGGATAAAAAGACTTTAATTATTGATACTTACGAAAACCTTGTGATACAAATTCTAGGATAGTAGTCTTGCAGCAATGGAAAAAGGCCATTGGCATGGCTGACCGGTACCGCCCACCGGGTTTCTGAAGGGCGAAAGAATAACCAATAAAGGAATCCGATAATGGTCCTGCGTAAGCTTGCGGTTGCCCTGTTGAGTGTCGGCGTGATGTTGCCGGGACTGGGACATGCACTGGCCGTCAGAGATCTCCAGACCAAGTCTGCTCTGGGTGAGCCCTATCAGGGCGAGATTGAACTGGTTGAAATCGGTGATCTCAATCCCGATGAAATCAAGGTCACCCTCGCAACTCAGGAGGACTTTGAGCGACTGAGCGTTGATCGCGTCTATTTCCTGACCGATTTGCGTTTTGATGTGGTTCTCAATCCTGGTGGTCGCTCCTTTGTAAAGATCACCTCCGCCAAGCCCGTACGCGAGCCTTTCCTGAACTTTGTGGTTCGTATTGCCTGGCCGGGTAATACCCGCCTGCAGGAAGTGACGGCACTGCTTGATCCGCCTGTCATGGCCGATACCGCGCCCCAGGCAGTGGTTCAGCCGGTCGCTGTTCCTCAGGCCGTTGCCCCTGCCGAATATGCTCCGGCAGAACCTGCACAGGTGACACTAGCGCCGGAAGAAACCGTAGCCGAGGCACCCGCACCTGTAGTTCCACTACCATTTCCGGTGGCAGAAAAGCCGGTTCGTCAGCCTGCGCCTGTGGCGCAGCAGCCCCAGCCAGTGCCGCAGGCAGACGTTTACCGTACCCGCTCCGGCGATACCATGTGGAAGGTTGGTGAGCAGCTTCGCCCGTCTGACAGCGTGAGTGTTTCGCAGACCATGGTTGCCATTCAGCGTGCCAATCCCAAGGCGTTTGCGGGTGACAACATCAATCAGCTCAAGCGTGGCCAGGTGCTCAGGATTCCTTCCGAGTCCCAGATTCGTGAGGTGAGCGCCCAGGAAGCAGCCGCATCAATCCGCGAACAAACCCAGGAATGGCGCTCTGCCCAGCCTGCACCTGCCGAAAAGCCGGCTCTGGATGCCCAGCAAGTCAATGCCACCGCACCACAGCAAGCTCCAGTAGCAGCGGCACCGGTTGCCAAGCCTGAAGTCAAGTTGCTTGCCGCCCAGACAGGCAAAGCCGGCGCGTCTTCGGCTGGCAAGGACCAGGGTGCAGCCAAGCCTGCCGATACCAAAAAGCTTGATGAGAATCGTGTAAAGGCGGAAGCCGCCAAGGCAGAGAAGGAAAAGCTGGCTGCCAAGGTTGGTACGCTGGACACCAAGGTCAAGGCCAATGACAAGCAGTTGGAAGTACAGAATGCCAAGCTTGCTGATCTTCAGGCCAAGCTGAAGGATCAGCAGGCAAAGGCTGCTGCGGCCAAGGCTGAGGCTGATGCCAAGGCGGCAGCTGCTGCCGCCGCTGCAAAGGCTGCTCCAGTCGCCGCCAAGCCCACTGCCACGGCAGAAGAGCTTGATGCCCTTACATCGCCGGACGCAACACCAACGGCAACCACGGAAACTGCTGCTGCCGATACCGCGCCAGTGCTTGATGCCAAGCCATTGCCTGCGCCTGCCCCTGTAAAGCCGGCGGTCGTAGTCGAGTCCGAACCAGTTGAAGAGTCCAGTTCCCTGCCGCTGATTGCCGGCGGTGCCGGTCTGCTGGCCTTGCTTGGTGGCGCCTTTTTCTTCATGAAGCGTCGTCGTGAAAAGGCGGAAGAAGAGGAAGCCCTTGCCGAGCTTGAAGGCATGGAGGACCGTCTTGCCGACATCGGCGGTACTGCTCCTGATGTTTCCGACAGCTTTGTTTTTGGTGGCGCAGATCGGGGCGACCTTAGTGGCCATTCCGAGGACTTTTCGCTGCCGGATGCCTCGTTTGATGATCTGGAGCCGGCTCCAGTCTCTGCGCCTGCCCAGGATCGTGTTCTGGCAGATCCGCTGGAAGAAGTAGAGCAGTATCTGGCCTTTGAGCGTTACCCTCAGGCAGCCGGTTTCCTCGTCAAGGCCATTGCAGCCAATCCGCATCGTTCGGATCTGCGTCTCAAGTTGCTTGAAGTCTACGCACACCTTGATGACCACCATGGTTTTGCCGAACAGGAAGACTGGTTTGAACAGTCGGGTGATATTGCATCCCTGGCACGAGCCGAAGAGCTCAAGGCAAGCATGTCGGCTTTGCCGGTAGCCAAGGGTGATGATGAGCTTCTGGCGTACGAGCCTGGTCTGGCCAAGGCTGCTGCAACCTCTGCAGCATCCATGGATGATGACATTGCTTCGCTTGAAGATCTGGAAATGGACTTCAATGCGTCCGTCTCTGCCAGCAGCCCGGCACTGCAATCGGTGACTGATGCCGATCTGGACCTGGATGCCGATTTCAGTCTCGATGTGCCTGCCGCAAAATCGCAGGTTGCTGCTGCCGATAGTGGTCTGAGTCTGGATGAAGATCTCGATTTCAGCTTCGACAGCAAGCCTGCTGCCGCTGCACCTGTTGCAGACGACCTCAGCTTTGAGCTTGATGATGCAGCTTTTGACGCCGCACCTGCTGCAACTGCGTCGACCACCGCTGCTGATGAAGGCATGGATTTCTCGCTGGATGAGGTGTCGCTGGATGAGCCGCAGCTTGATACCTCCTCTGCGGGTCTTGGTCTGGGTGACATCGCCGATTTCGACATGGATGCACCTGTCAGCCAGTCGGAAACTCCGGCACCGGTTGCCAAGGCAGCTGACGACGACCTGAGCTTTGGCCTTGATGATCTTGAAGGCGACTTCAATCTTGATGAGGCCTCTGCATCCGATCTCAGCTTTGATGAAACCGTTCAGGCTGACTCCGGCATGAATGATGCGGCTGCTGATTTTGATGCTGCGTTGAATCTGGATGAGGTTGCTGAAGTCTCTGCTCCGGTTGCTGCACCTGCCATGGCGGCAGCAGACAGCACGGGCATGGACGATGAGTTTGACTTCCTCGCCGATACCGATGAAAACGCCACCAAGCTGGATCTGGCGCGCGCCTACATCGACATGGGTGACATGGAAGGGGCTCGTGACATCCTTCAGGAAGTACTGAACGAAGGTAATGCACCACAGAAGGATGAAGCCAAGGGCCTGCTCGCGCAGGTGGGTTGAGTCCCGTCGTCAGGCCGAAGGCTTGACGCTCCGAAAAGGCCGCCGTAAAAAGGCGGCCTTTTCATTTCTGCAAACGGCCGGTTTTCATGCGTATTGCGATTGGTGTCGATTTTAACGGGCAGCATTACCGGGGCTGGCAGACCCAGCAACCGGGCGTGAAAAGCGTCCAGGAAACCCTGGAGCGTGCAATTGCCGCTGTGGCAAACCATCCGGTGATCGTACACGGAGCGGGGCGTACAGACGCGGGCGTTCACGGAGCCGGCATGGTCGCGCATTTCGATACGGAGTCGGTCCGCTCAGATCGTAACTGGATGCTGGGCATCAACCGGCACCTGCCCGAAGACATTGCCCTGCGCTGGGTGGCACCGGTCAGTGACGAGTTTCATGCCCGCTTCAAGGCCGTGGCACGTCGTTACCGGTATGTGATCTACAATCATCCTTTTCGCTCAAGCCAGCTGGCTGGCCAGGTAACCTGGCACTATCACCCGCTTGACCTTGGCCGCATGCAGGCCGCGGCAAGGTATCTGGTGGGCCGGCATGATTTCACCTCATTCCGGGCGGTGGCCTGCCAGGCACCACGGCCCGAACGGGATGTGCACTTTATCGAGTTGCGCCAGAAGGGCACCCTGATCGTCATCGATATCCAGGCGGATGGCTTTCTACACCACATGGTGCGCAATATTGCCGGGGTGCTCATGGCTATCGGCCAGGGCAAGGCAGAGCCGGAGTGGGCGCAGGAAGTGCTGCTGGCACGGGATCGCACGCTGGGTGGTGTTACGGCACCTCCAGACGGTTTGTACTTTGTCGATGTGCTGTATCCGGAGCAGTTTGTGTTGCCCAAGGAACCATTGGGTCCGTTGTTTTTGCAGGGATTCTATTGACCCGGGATAAAACCGGGCAGCCCATGGCCAAATGCGTCAGGCTTCCCTAGAATCCCGCCTTTGCCAAAGGTATCCAACCCTTGTCCAGTCGAGTCCGCATCAAGATCTGTGGGATAACCCGTCCTGAGGATGCCGCCGCAGCGGTAGCCGCAGGAGCGGATGCACTCGGGTTTGTCTTTTATGCCCCCAGTCCCCGTCATGTCAGTGCGGAAAATGCCGCGAAGATCATTCGCAACCTGCCGCCTTTTGTGACAACTGTCGGTCTCTTTGTGAATGCCGGTGCAGACGAGGTGAGGGCGGTTCTGGATATGGCTCCCTTGTCGCTGCTGCAGTTTCACGGCGATGAAAGCAACGGGTTTTGTGCAGGTTTCGGCAGGCCCTGGATCAAGGCGCTGGCCGTGAAGCCGGATCAGGACTTGCCAGGAGTGATTGCGGCATACCCGGATGCATCAGGCATTTTGCTCGATGCATGGCACCCTGATTTGCGGGGTGGTACCGGACATACGTTTGACTGGGCCAGTTTCCCGGCGCAGTCAGGCAAGCCTCTCATTCTGGCCGGCGGTCTGACGCCGGACAATGTAAGACAGGCCATCAGGCAGACTCGCCCCTACGCGGTGGATGTCAGTGGTGGTGTGGAAATGGCAAAGGGCATCAAGGATGCCCGGTTGATTGACGCTTTTGTGGCAGAAGCCAGAAAGGCAGATGTGGAAATGGCAGGAGTACCGGCAGCATGAACAAGCCTATCGATTTCTCGAAATTCCCCGATGCCAGAGGCCATTTCGGTATTCACGGCGGACGCTTTGTGTCCGAGACGCTGATGGCTGCACTGACGGATCTGGAGGCGCTGTATGCGCGCCTCAAGGACGATCCGGACTTCCAGAAAGAGTTTGATCGCGATCTCGCCTTTTATGTCGGACGTCCGTCACCGCTTTACCACGCCGAGCGCTGGAGCCGTGAGCTGGGTGGTGCACAGATATATCTCAAGCGTGAGGACCTGAACCACACTGGTGCGCACAAGGTGAACAACACCATCGGTCAGGCACTGCTTGCCAAAAGCTCCGGCAAGACACGCGTCATTGCCGAAACCGGCGCCGGTCAGCATGGTGTTGCCACGGCAACAATTGCTGCACGTCTTGGCATGGAATGCGTGGTGTTCATGGGCGAAGAAGACGTCAAGCGTCAGTCCATGAATGTCTATCGCATGAAGCTGCTTGGTGCCACAGTGGTACCGGTCACGTCCGGCTCGAAAACGCTGAAAGATGCAATGAATGAAGCCATGCGCGACTGGGTGACCAATGTCGACAATACCTTCTACATCATTGGTACTGTCGCCGGTCCGCATCCTTATCCCATGCTGGTGCGCGACTTCCAGTCCGTGATCGGCCGCGAAGCCCGTGAGCAATGCCTGACGCAAACCGGCCGCCTGCCCGATGCACTGGTGGCCTGTGTTGGTGGCGGCTCGAACGCCATTGGCCTTTTCCATCCATTCCTGAATGACGGCAGCGTTGCCATGTATGGTGTCGAAGCAGCTGGGCATGGTCTGGATACTGCCAATCACGCCGCCCCCCTCAATGGTGGTCGCCCTGGCGTGCTGCACGGTAACCGTACGTACCTGATGGAAGATGACAACGGCCAGATCATCGAGACGCACTCCGTGTCCGCCGGTCTGGATTATCCTGGTGTTGGCCCCGAGCACAGCTGGCTCAAGGATATCGGTCGCGTGAACTATGTCGGCATTACCGACGACGAGGCGCTTGCCGGGTTCCGTGAGCTCACCCAGAAGGAAGGCATCATTCCTGCGCTGGAATCCAGCCATGCCATTGCCTACGTGCAGAAGCTGGCCCCGACCATGCGCAAGGACCAGATCATCATCTGCAATCTCTCCGGGCGTGGCGACAAGGATTTGCTGACGGTTGCCAAGCTTGACGGCATTACTGTGTGATTTTGCGGTCAGACCACTCAACGGGCCTGACAAACGGGAAGTGAATACATGAGTCGAATTGCCGGGCGTTTTGCCCAACTCAAGAAAGAGGGCCGCAGTGCCCTTATTCCGTATGTAACCGCCGGTGATCCGGTGCCTTCGGTGGCTGTGCCGCTGATGCATGCCATGGTGACAGCCGGTGCCGATGTCATCGAGCTTGGTGTGCCATTCTCCGACCCGATGGCGGATGGTCCCGTCATCACCAAGGCCCACGAGCGGGCCCTCAAGCACAATGTCAGTCTGCGTGATGTCCTGGGCATGGTTGCCGAGTTCCGCAAGACGGACACGACAACCCCGGTTGTCCTGATGGGCTACCTGAATCCGGTCGAGGTGATGGGCTATGCCACCTTTGCCCAGGCAGCGGCCGATGCCGGTGTGGACGGTGTGCTGACAGTGGATCTTCCGCCGGAAGAAGCGGATGACCTGACCCGGGAGTTGAAGTCCCGGGCTATCGACCCTATCTACCTGATAGCTCCGACCACAACGCAAGACCGTATCCGCCTGATCACCAGTGCGGCCAGCGGCTATGTCTACTATGTTTCCCTGAAGGGCGTGACAGGGGCGGCTACCCTGGATATTCCTGAAGTAGCCAGTCGTCTTGAAACAATCCGTACCATCAGTAATTTGCCGATTGGTGTAGGTTTTGGTATCAAGGACGCTGAGTCTGCTGCTGCCGTCGCAGCCCATGCTGATGGCGTGGTGGTAGGCTCGGCGCTGGTTGGTCGTATTGGCCAACTGCAGGATGATCCGGCCGCGATTCCCGCTGCAATTGCCGTTATCCTGGAGGGCATGCGTCATGCCATGGACCGTCGCTGATCCTGTGAGTTGCGCGACGGATGATGTGTTGACCGAAGACCGTGGCGTTGCCCGGTCCTTCGATGAAAGGATGACACCATGAGCTCAAGCTGGCTCGAAAAGATTCTTCCCAATGTCGGCGGTAACGTCGAGGATCGCCGCACTTCCGTTCCGGAAGGCCTGTGGCGCAAATGTCCCAAGTGTGATGCTGCGCTCTACAAGCCGGAGCTGGATCGCAATCTCTCGGTTTGTCCCAAGTGCGATCACCACATGCGTATCAATGCGCGTGAGCGTATTGATCTGTTTCTTGATGCCGAAGGGCGCGAGGAGTTGGCAGCTGAACTGGCGCCCAACGATTTCCTGAAGTTCAAGGACAGCAAGAAGTACAAGGATCGCCTGACGGCGGCGCAGAAAGAAACCGGTGAAAAAGATGCACTGGTTGCCATGAAGGGACACCTCAACGGACTGCCGCTGGTGGTTGTGGCCTTCGAGTTCAGCTTCATGGGTGGTTCCATGGGCTCTGTGGTTGGCGCCAAGTTTGTTCGCGCAGCCGAGCTTTGCCTGGAGCATCGCATTCCCCTGGTCTGCTTTGCCGCCTCCGGTGGCGCACGCATGCAGGAGGCGTTGTTCTCGCTCATGCAGATGGCCAAGACTGCTGCTGCCCTTGAGCGGATGAAAGTGGCAGGCGTTCCCTTTGTGTCGGTGCTTACCGATCCGGTCTACGGCGGTGTCTCTGCCAGTCTTGCCATGCTGGGCGATATCAATGCAGCCGAACCAAATGCGCTGATCGGCTTTGCCGGCCCGCGTGTGATCGAGCAGACTGTTCGCCAGAAACTGCCGGAAGGCTTCCAGCGCTCCGAGTTCCTGGTCGAGCATGGTGCCATCGACATAATCATTCATCGTCACGAAATGCGTGACACGGTGTTCCGTCTGCTGGCCAAGCTTACGCATTACCCGCTCTGACTCCCTTCGTGCTACCGAAGTCGGCCTTATGGCCGACTTCTTCATTTCAACTACAGGTTTTTCATGACGCTTGACGACTGGCTGTCCTGGCTCGAAAAGCAGCACCCCAAAACCATTGATCTTGGTCTGGAGCGGGCAGGGCAGGTTGCCGACCGGCTCGCCTTGCGTGCCCTGGGCTGTCCTGTCATTACCGTTGGCGGCACCAACGGCAAGGGCTCCACGGTTGCCACCCTGATCAGTATTTTTCGTGCTGCCGGCTATCGCGTCGGCAGTTACACCTCGCCGCATCTGCTGCACTTCAATGAACGAATCTGCATTGATGGCGTGCCTGTTGATGACGTCACCCTGATCGCTGCCTTTGAAAAGATACGGGCAGCTCAGGACGATGTATCGCTGACGTATTTCGAGTTCACCACGCTGGCAGCTTTCCTGATCTTCAGGGAAGCCGGGCTGGATGTGGTGGTGCTTGAAGTCGGTCTGGGCGGGCGACTGGATGCGGTCAATCTCGTGGATGCTGATGTGGCGGTGGTGACCAGTATCGGGATTGATCATGTCGAGTATCTGGGTGATACCCGAGAGCTGATTGCCGTCGAGAAAGCCGGTATTTTTCGTGCGGGCCGGCCCGCCATTTGTGGCGAGACCAATCCTCCTGTCACATTGCTGGATGCCGCTGAAGCGAAGGGTGCGGAGCTGGTGTGTCGGGGTCGTGACTTTGATTTTCGTGAAGAGGGGCCGGATGCATGGGCATGGCATGACCACGAGCGGGTGCTGAGCGGATTGCCAAGGCCGTCGCTGGCCCTGGCCAATGCTGCCACCGCTGTGGCGGCGGTGTTCCGTTCGTCGCTGGAGGTCAGTGAGACGGCATTGCGTGAAGGCCTGCGTGGCGCGCGCCTGAATGGTCGTATGCAGGTGGTGGCGCAAAATCCTCTGATTGTGCTGGATGTTGCGCATAACCCGCATGGTGCAGCATTTTTCATGCAACAATTGCCGCCACCGCAACCCGGACAGCGCACACTCGCTGTTCTGGGCATGCTGGCGGACAAGGATATTGATGGCGTGGTGGAAGCCTGTCTGGGGCGGGTGGATGCATGGCATGTCGCCAGCCTGCACGTGCCCCGTGGCGCCATGAGTGATCGTCTGGCAGCTGCCCTGCGCGCTCAGGGGTGTCATGTGGCGGGCCAGCATGAGTCGGTGGCTGCAGCACTGATGGTTGCTCGTCAACAGGCCCGCGCAGCCGATAGAATTATCGTCTTTGGTTCTTTTTATACCGTAGCGGCTGCCCAGCAGGCGCTGAATACGGAGTGGTCGGAGTGATGATGGATAAAGCAGTCAAGCAACGTCTGGTCGGCGGGTTGGTTCTGATCGCCGGAGCAGCCCTGTTCCTGCCTATGTTGCTGGATGGCTCTGGCGCCGAGCTGGTGGTGCCGCCGGTTCCTGCACCGCCGGTGGTGGCGGGTGTCGAGGCGCTGCAACCCAGGCTGGAAGCCGAAGTCGTTGCTGCCGGTCAGGCGGTGGATGAGGCGCAGGCTGGGCCGGTGTTTCATGACGTGACTCCGGCTGCGCCAGAGGCTGCTGTCGTCGAGGATACCCCGCCGGATGAGGCCTATCACATGGCAGAGGCCGCCGCGCCTGTGGCTGTGCCTGCAGTGAAGACGACTGCACCAGTCACCGCTGCCGAGACTGCCGCAAAAGAGAAACTGGCTGCCGATGCGGCGCGTCTGGCGGCACAGAAAGCCGATGCAGAAAAGCTGTTGCGTGACAAAGCTGAAAAAGAGCGCCTGGCCCGGCTGGCAGCAGAGCAAAAGGCCAAAGAGGCAGCGGAGGCAAAGCTGAAGGCGGCTGCGGTGAAACCTGCGGCTGCGCCGGCAAAGCCGGCGGCTGATTTGCCGCAGGCGTGGGTGGTGCAGGTGGCCAGCCTGTCAGCACGGGAAAAGGCAGATGAGCTGGTGGCCCGATTGCGCAGCAAGGGCTATCGCGCCACAGCGGTATACCAGACGAGCATGTGGAAGGTGGTGGTGGGGCCCGAGTTGCGCAAGGAAGTGGCAGAGTCCATCAAGCAGCGACTGGCCGCCGACCCCGAGTTGAGGCTGTCCGGCTGGGTGCAAGCCTGGAAGCCCTGAGTGTCCTCTCCGGGTGCCCACACAGGGGCTCCTGTGCTAGAATTTTGCGCCGGGCGGCAGGGTATCTGCCGCTTGCCTTTTCTGCCACTTGGCACCGGTAACGGACAAGATCATGGCTGCACTCCATCCTGCTGACTGGATCATTCTGGGCGTGATTGTCATTTCATTCGCCCTGGGATTTTTCCGTGGTTTTGTGCGTGAAGCGTTTTCACTGGCGGGCTGGGTGTCTGCCTATGTGGTTGCGCGTCTTTTCCATGCTCCCCTCGAAAACCTGCTGGCGGACAGCATCAGTACGCCCTCGTTGCGGCTGGCGGCCGCATGGGGCGGGCTTTTTGTCACTACCCTGATGTTGGCGATGCTCGCCGGTTATCTGGTGTTGAGCGTGATCGAGAGCGCAGGTCTGCGCAGTGTTGACCGTTTTCTGGGTGCGGGATTCGGTGTGGTTCGCGGCCTTATTCTGGTGTTGGCGGTTCTGGTGATGGTTTCACCCTTTGCCAGTCGCGACGCCTGGTGGAAAAACGCCATGCTTCCCAAGCAGTTTCTGCGCTTCGAGGCGGTAGGGCGGGATATGAAGGACAAGGTAGTGCAGGCGGCCAGGCAGGTCGGCAACAAAGAGACAGATGAAGTGCCTGCCGCTGCAGGCAACGACAATTGATCTGAGGTTTGCTATGTGCGGTATTGTGGGTATTGCGGGAAAGTCGGCGGTCAACCAGTCGCTGTATGATGCACTGACTGTGCTTCAGCATCGTGGGCAGGACGCCGCGGGTATTGTCACCTGTCACAACGGGCGGCTTTATCTCCGCAAGGAAAACGGCATGGTGCGCGATGTGTTTCATACTCGCCACATGATGCGTCTGATCGGTAATTTCGGTATTGGTCATGTGCGTTATCCCACGGCGGGGTCGTCCAGCTCTGCCGAGGCTCAGCCGTTTTATGTGAACTCTCCCTACGGAATTACCCTGGCGCATAACGGTAACCTGACCAACGCCAATGAAATTGCCCGTGACCTGTTCCGGGAAGATCTCCGCCACATCAACACCGATTCCGACTCCGAAGTGCTGCTCAACGTGTTTGCGCACGAGCTTCAGGCACTGGGTAAGCTGAATCCTACGGAAGAAGACCTGTTCAAGGCCGTCAGTGCCGTGCACCGTCGTTGCAAGGGTGCCTATGCAGTGGTTGCCATGGTCACCGGTTACGGCATTGTCGGTTTTCGTGACCCCAATGGCATTCGCCCCATCATGTTCGGTGAGCGTGATACGGCAGATGGCAAGGAATACATCATTGCCTCCGAATCCGTTGCCATCACGTCACTGGGTTATCGCGTCGTGCGTGACCTTGCGCCGGGCGAGGCGGTATTCATCAATTCAAAGGGCGAGCTTTTCACGCACCAGTGTGCCGAGAATCCGGTGCTCAAGCCCTGCATTTTCGAGTTTGTCTATTTTGCCCGTCCCGACTCCATCATCGACAACATCTCGGTGTACAAGGCGCGTCTGCGCATGGGTGAGCGACTGGCCAACAAGATCATGCGTGACTGGGGCAGCCATGATATTGATGTGGTGATTCCGATCCCCGATACCAGCCGTACTTCGGCGCTGGAACTGGCCAACCAGCTTAATGTGAAGTTCCGTGAGGGCTTCATGAAAAACCGTTATATCGGTCGTACGTTCATCATGCCGGGGCAGAACCAGCGCAAGAAGTCCGTCCGGCAGAAGCTGAACCCCATTGAACTGGAGTTTCACGGCAAGAATGTGTTGCTGGTGGATGACTCGATTGTGCGTGGCACCACCTGCAAGGAAATCATCCAGATGGCCCGTGATGCCGGTGCCAGAAAAGTGTATTTCGCGTCGGCAGCGCCAGCGGTGAAGTATCCGAATGTGTATGGCATTGACATGCCATCCAAGAGCGAGCTGATTGCCTACGGCCGTACCGAGGAAGAGGTCTGCACGATGATTGGTGCCGATCGCCTGCTGTACCAGGATCTGGATGACCTGATTGCGGCGGCTCAGGAAGGTAATCCCCACATTGATGGATTTGATTGCTCGGTATTCAATGGTGAATACGTCACTGGCGACATTGATGACGACTATCTGGATGCCCTGCAGGCGTCACGCAATGATGCAGCCAAGAAAAGAAAGAACGGCGAAGGCTCTGACGAGTCCATGTCGACCATTGTCGATCTCTCAAACGGCAATTGAGGAACAGCACGATAATGAGCCTTGATGACGAGCTGATGGCAACTCTGGGATTTGACAGTCTGGCGGTTCGTGCCGGTCAGCATCGTACCAATGAGGCCGAGCACAGTGAGCCGATGTTCCTCACGTCCTCGTTTGTGTTTGATAGCGCCGCGCAGGCCGCTGCCCGCTTTGGTGGCAGTGAGCCTGGCAATATCTATTCCCGGTTTACCAATCCAACGGTGCGCACATTCGAGCAACGTCTTGCTGCGCTTGAGGGCGGCGAGCGTGCCGTGGCCACCAGCTCCGGCATGGCGGCCATTCTGGCGACGTGCCTGGCCTTGTTGCAGGCAGGCGATCATGTGGTGTGTTCGCGCAGTGTGTTTGGCACCACCAACGTGCTGTTCGAAAAATACATGAAGAAATTCGGTGTGCAGACAACGTTTGTCTCGCTCACGGATGTTTCGGCGTGGCAGTCGGCAATCACGGCGCAGACAAAGCTGTTCTTTCTGGAAACCCCCAGCAATCCATTGTGCGAAATTGCCGACATTCCGGCGCTGGCCACACTGGCACACCAGCATGGCATCCTGCTGGCCGTTGATAACTGCTTCTGCACGCCGGCGTTGCAAAAGCCGCTTGAGCTGGGTGCAGACATCGTTATTCACTCTGCCACCAAGTACATCGATGGTCAGGGTCGCTGCATGGGCGGTGCTGTTGTTGGTCGCCAGAAGGAAATGGAGGAAGTTTTCGGGGTGGTGCGCACCTGTGGCCCGACCATGAGTGCCTTCAATGCCTGGGTGTTCCTGAAAGGGCTTGAAACCCTTCGCCTGCGCATGAATGCGCATGCCGACAGTGCGCTGGTGATGGCGCAATGGCTGGCGGCCCGTCCGGAAGTGGCAAAAGTCCACTATGCCGGTCTTGCTTCACATCCCCAGCATGAGTTGGCCAGGCGTCAGCAGTCAAAGTTTGGCGGTGTATTGTCGTTCGAGCTGAACGGTGGCCGTGAGGCCGCCTGGGCTTTCATTGATGGCACAAAGCTGATGTCGATCACGGCCAATCTCGGTGATGCCAAAACCACCATCACGCATCCGGCCACCACGACGCATGGCCGTCTGAGCCCGGAAGCCAAAGCGGCAGCCGGTATCACGGAGGGCCTGATCCGGATTGCAGTAGGTCTGGAAGATGTTGCGGATTTGCTGAAAGACTGCGAGCGCGGGTTTGCAGCGCTGGGCTGACTGAATACTGCCAGTGTCTAACCGGAGCAACTAGTGTTGCTCCGGTTAAGTCTTCCTCCTGACGTACTCCGTTTTCCTCAGCTCTTTGATAACACCATCCCCAGTCTTCTCGCCCCACGCGTTGCCAGCGCCATGATGCTGACCTGCGGATTAACGCCCAGTGGCCCCGGCACACTTGATCCATCCATCACATAAAGTCCCTTGGTGCCGAATACCTGGTGCGAGCTGTCGGTGACGCCGTATTTTTCATTCACGCCCATCTGGCAGGTGCCAAGCGGATGGTACGCCGTGATGGTGAAATCCCTGGGTGAGCGGGCCTTGTTCAGATAGGCATCGAGTTCCTGCTCATTCCGCACGCTACCCATCTTGCGCAGCCCTGGAATCCAGACCTCTTTCGCGCCTGCAGCAAGGTACATGCGGGACAGTTCGCGCACGCCGCGCTTGAACAGGGCCAGATCGGTCTGGTTCATCCAGTAGGAAATGAAGGGGAAATCCGGGTGAGGGCCGGGGCGAACGCGGCCGCGGGATGTATCGCGGATCATGAAGCCGAAATAGGCGGTGTGCTGATAGTTTTCGACAAAACGGGTGTAAGGTGCGCCCGCCATGGGGTTCATCATGCCATGGCCAATCAGGGGAATGGTGCCGCCCTCAAACATCAGTCCTTCCGCAGCCAGATCAGCAACACCAAAACCCTGAGGAATGCGTCGGGAGTGATCAAACTTGCGGTCCGGAAAGTGGGCAAGCACGGCGCCGGCAGGATGAATGCTGAGCTGCCTGCCGAGCTGTGGCAGCCGAATGCCGTTGCGCATCAGGAACACCGGACTCAGGAAGCTGCCCATGGCCACGATGGTGGCGCGTGCACGCACGGTGAGCGTGACCGGTTTGCCGGCGGCAGTCATGCCTTCAGCTTTTACGCCTTCAATGGTTGTGCCGTTGCGCAACAGCTCGGTTGCCTTGAATCCGGTGAACAAGAATGCACCTGCATCCAGCGCGCGCGGCATGTAGCTGACGTTGGTGGACTGCTTGGCATCCGTCGGGCAGCCGAACTGGCACAGTCCCTGACCATCACAGCCGACAGCATTGCGTGGCAGGTCGTGCGTTTGCACAAAACCGATCCTGTTGGCGCCTTCGCGGATTACGTTGCCAATCTCGCCCACATAGCGGGGGTCGGCTTTCTGCACCTGCAGAATCTCCATGACCTCGGCGTTATAGGTGGCCATCTCGGCGTCGGTGAGTTCGCGCAAACCCAGGGCACGCCACCTTGCCAGTGTTTCTGGTGGTGCGGCCATGGCGGTGCCGGAGTTGATCGTGGTGGTGCCACCAACATTGCGGCCAATGGGAACTGGAATCACGGTATTGCCGATGGTGGCCGTAAGACCCATGGCGCGGTAGAGAAGGGGGATCATCTCGGTAAGGCGCCCGGTAAAGTCGCGACGATCGTGATAGCGGCCTTCTTCCAGCACGACGACGGCCAGGCCCTGACTGGCCAGCTCCAGCGCGGCAGCGGCACCGCCAGCACCGGTGCCGATGATGACAACATCGGCCTCCAGCGTGTCATCACCTTCCAGACTTCCGGCATCCGTGATTTGCTGCCGCCAGCGGGCTCTCTCGATATCCGCAGGAACACGGACCCCATTGGGTACATTCAGGCGGGTCAGTACCCCTTCATCCTGCAGCATCGCCATGCGGAAGGGCATCGACAGGCCCTGCAGCAGGCTGCCCTGGATGCCGGTGAGTGATTCCAGAAACTGTTGGCGCTCGCTCAGGGGGGCATTTGCAAAGCGCTGGCGATGGCCAAGGAAGAAGCGTGCATCCAGCACCGTCAACAGGGCATCCAGCCCGCGCCCCAGGCCACCTTGACGGGCGCACCAGGTTTCCACCTCGTCCAGCAGGCTGCCTGCATCCGGAGCGGGCAGGGTGGTGCCGGCAGGAAACAGGGCTTCGATGAACGCATGTGCTGTGGCGACGTGATGCAGGTTTGTAGGTTTCATATGCAGGGAGTATTGATGTTATGGTTATGACAGGCATTGACTATAAACAATATTGACTCTCCGGTTCTCCCACTTTTGTCAGGATTATCATGACGACAGCCCTGTCTCCGGTGCTTGCTGCCCTCGGCAAGATCATTCTCGGCAAGCCCGAGCAACTTAAACTGGCGCTTGCCTGTCTGCTGGCCCGTGGTCATCTGCTGATCGAGGATCTGCCCGGCATGGGCAAGACTACTCTGGCCGAGTCACTGGCCCGCGTACTGGGGCTGTCCTATCAGCGCATCCAGTTTACCAGCGACATGCTTCCGGCCGACATCATCGGGGTGTCCATCTTTAATCCGCAAACCCAGGACTTCCACTTCAGGGAAGGTCCCGTGTTTACACAGGTGTTGCTGGCTGACGAGATCAACCGCACAACACCGAAGACACAAAGCGCCTTGCTGGAGGCCATGGAAGAGCACCAGGTGACTGCGGATGGTGTCACGCGCAAGCTGCCACAGCCATTCTTTGTGATTGCCACCCAGAACCCGTCGACGCAGATGGGGACGTTTCCGCTGCCAGAGTCGCAGCTGGACCGTTTCCTGATGCGCATCCAGTTAGGCTATCCCGATGCCAGGGCAGAGCGTGAGCTTCTGGTTGGGGGAGATCGCCGCCAGTTCCTGACCTCCATCAAGCCCATGGCAACGATCAAGCAGTTGCAGGAGTGGCAGCTGGCTGTCACAAAAATCCATGCCAGTGATGCGGTGCTCGACTACATTCAGCGACTGGTTGCCCATACCCGTACCGCTCAGGGCTTTCAGCACGGATTGTCTCCACGCGGTACGCTGTCGCTGTTGCGCGCGGCACAGGCATGGGCACTCCTGTCCGGTCGTGATCATCTGCTGCCCGATGATGTGCAGGCTGTATTGCCCTCTGTGGCGGAGCATCGTTTGCGTGGTGGCATAGAAGATCAGGGGCGCACCCACAGTCTGGCGACGCAGCTGCTCAAGGCTGTTGATGTCATAGGCTGACATGCGACTGCCTTTCAGAAGCTTCTTCCAAAAGCGCTGGCAGCGCTGGCTGGATCGTCGTATTCCACCGGTGAGTGAAGTTACGCTCAACCAGCGCCGCATTTTCATTTTTCTTAACCGGCAGGGTGCAATGGCTGGTCTGGTGCTGGCTGCGCTTTTTGTTGGCGGCATCAACTATGCAAACAATCTTTTGCTTGGCCTGAGTTTTTTTCTGGGCGCCTTGTTTGTCATCGTCATCCATCACACCTATGCCAATCTTTCCGGTCTTCGCGTTGCGGCGGTTGTGGCACGTCCTGCATTTGCAGGCGAAGAGGCGGGGTTTATTCTGCGTCTTGATGATGTGCGTGGCCGTGATCATGAAAGCCTGCTGATCGAGTGGGAGGGCACGGCGCTGCCGGTGGATTGGGTGCATGGCGTGATGGAAGTGACCATTCCATTGCCAGCACACAAAAGGGGCTGGTTTCGCCCGTCACGGTTACGTCTGTCATCCATCTACCCGGTCGGGTTCCTGCGTGCATGGACCTGGCTGGACATGGACATGGTATCGATCATTTATCCTCATCCCGAGGCGAGTGAGTTCATGCCCACCGGGCCGGGCCGTGACGGCGAGGGTGAAAAGCAGCGCTCACGCGGACATGACGATTTTGAGGGTCTCAAGACGTTTACTCCCGGCGATCCCGTTGCGCATGTGTCATGGAAGCATCTTGCCCGTGGTCAGGGTTTGCTCACCAAGACGTATGCCAGCGAAGAAACGGGTAGCGACACACTGGACTGGAATGTCTTGCAGGGTGTGCCAATCGAGAGCCGGCTTTCCCGTCTGACCTGGTGGGTGTTGATGCTCTCCCGGCAGAACCGTTCCTTCGGCTTGCGTTTGCCGGGGACAGAAATTGCGGCAGCAACCGGCATTGAGCATCGTGACGAATGCCTGCGTGCCCTGGCACTTTTTGGCCGGGAGCGTGGCTGATGGGCTCGCTGCGGGTACGCTACTGGCAACTGGCAGCACTGCTGGCGGTGGTGGCGCCGCAATATGACCGGTTACCTTCATGGCTGATTGCGGCAGTCCTGCTGGCGTGCGTCTGGCGTCTGCCTGCAGTGGAGCGGCGTATCGGTGCGCCTGGCGCCATAGTCCGCAGTGTGCTTCTGGCGGCCGGGCTGGCCGGTGTGTATTACTCGCATCGCACGTTGCTGGGTGCCGAAGGCGGCGTGTCCTTCCTCATCATGGGGGCAGCACTCAAGCTGCTTGAGTCACGCAATGCCCGTGATGTGTTTGTGCTCTCTATTCTCGACTTTTTCATTCTGTCGACGGCTTTCCTTTTCTCGCAGTCACTGCTGCTGACACTGTATGTCGGCGTGGCACTGGTAGTGATTGTGGCTGCACTTCTGGTGCAGCAGCAGCGCGAAGGCGTCACCGCCCGGCAGACACTATGGCGTGCTGGCGTGATGGTGGGGCAGGCCGTTCCGCTCATGCTCATCCTGTTTGTATTTTTTCCGCGTTTGCCGCCGATCTGGTCGCTTAACCTCACGCAGGGCACGGGCAAGACCGGCATGACCGACAACATGAGTCCGGGGGATATTTCCAGTCTCAGTCAATCATCTGCCCCTGCGTTCCGTGTGGAGTTCGAGGGAGCGGCTCCACCTTCGGGAGAGCTGTACTGGCGTGGTCTGGTACTCACTCGTTTTGATGGCAAAACCTGGACCCAGAGCGACATGATTACCGACTACGCCGGTATGGTGGACTGGGGCGACTACCGGCCCGACTGGTCGCTGGCACAGGAAGACCTTGAACAGCGGGCAGTGAAGTACCGTGTAACACTGGAGCCAACCGACAAGCCGTGGTTGTTTGCACTGTCATTACCACGCTCGGCAACCCCCAGGGTTGGTCTGGCACGGGATTATCGTCTGCTGTATCGCACCCCTGTTTTTTCAAGGCTCTCCTATGACGTGACATCCTATCCGTCCATCCCGCTTGATCCACACGGCTTGCCGCTGCTGATCCAGCGTGAAAGTCTGGTGTTGCCTTCCAGTGGCAACGAGCAGGCGAGGGAGCAGGCACGCCGCTGGATGCGCCTGCTTGGCAGTCAGGAGCGGTACGTCAGGCATGTCCTCGACTGGTTTCGCAAGGAGCCTTTTTATTACACGATGGAGCCTCCAGCTCTGGGTACCAATCGCATTGATGAGTTTCTCTTTGGCACCCGTCGAGGCTTTTGCGAACACTACGCGTCGAGCTTCGTGTTCCTGATGCGTGCGGCGGGTGTGCCCGCCCGTGTTGTGGTGGGCTACCAGGGAGGCGAGCGAAGCCCGTTGGGGGATTATTGGCAGGTACGGCAGCTGGATGCCCATGCCTGGGCGGAAGTCTGGTTGCCAGGCCAGGGCTGGGTCAGGGTAGACCCGACAGCAGCCGTGGCTCCCGAGCGCATCGAGCTGGGCGCCCAGCAACTGGCCAATGACCCTGCCTACTGGGGTGACTCGGGACTCAGTGCCATGCGCTATGGCAATTACCGCATGTTTCGGGGTCTTCGCCAGATGGTGGACTACATCAACTATCGCTGGCAGAGCGATGTACTCGGGTATGACACCGAGGATCAGGATGGACTGATGCAGCGTCTTGTGGGCGACACCAGTATGATCAAGCGGCTTGGGATCATGGCGGCCATTCTGGCGACCCTGGCCTTCGGCTTTCTGCTGTGGACCCTTTACGGGCAACGACGTCGCGAACATCCCCTTGATCGTCTCTACAGGCGCTATTGTGAGCGTCAGGCCAGGAGCGGGGTGGCAAGGGAGCCCGGCGAAGCACCTGCCGATTTTGCTCGCCGCATTGGTGCCCGTAAACCGGCTGAGGCCGCCAGTGCCCGCGAAGTGGCGGTGCTGTATGCATCCCTCAGGTACCGGCCAGCCTCGCCGCAGGCACCTGTATTGAAGCGCCGGTTGCGACGGCTGGTGACGCTTCGCTAGACATTGCTAAAAGCTGTGCCTGATTGGCTTGAATCCCTCTGCCCGATTAAGTAAGATGCGCGCCTCGCTGATGTTGGCAACTGCCTCCACCATCGAACGACCCCAGGCGCGTAGCTCAGCTGGTTAGAGCACCACCTTGACATGGT
>JBASJP010000228.1:0-2511 GCA_049655345.1 Moraxellaceae bacterium | reverse complement strand
ACTTGCTGCCGTGGGCCAACCACTGGCAGGACCACGAACCCAATGACCGCAAGCGCCAGTGCGGCGCTTGCCAGAAGGCTGTGGTGAACTTCCAGCACTACCCGGAAAGCCAGATCATCGCTCTGGTGGAGGTGAATCCAGAGGTCTGCGGCTACTTGCGGGCCGACCACCCCGATCTGATCGAGATCGTGGGAGACCTGCAGGACGACGTCGCTACCCAGTGGGTCAACCACGCGAACTCCAGCTGCATTCGTACACGGACGACCGAGTCTGGGGAGCGAGTGATCAAGACGGCACGATCCCTGCTGGCACTGAAGGAGGCAGTAGACCAAGGTTACCGCCCCTACTTCGTCCCGAATATTGAGAGTGGCCGGATCGCGCAGAAGCTGTCGATTGCTTACGACGGAAAAACCCGGCAGCTATGCATCAGCGGAGATTTCCGCACTCATCTCCCCTTTGACCAGCACAATATGGATGAACAGTTCGGCAAGGGAGCTGGCCTCGCCTTGCATGGCGACTTTGACCGTCCCTCCTCGCCCCTAGCGGCCTATCTGCTACCGCAGGATATCCGGATGGGTGAACGGGTGTTCCTTGAGGACCTGATCGAGGACCGGGTGGGATCATCCTGGAACCAGGGCGACACCTATCGAGAGCGATCCGGCTTCGCCATCTGGCGTGGGGACCATCTGGAGCTTGAACAGGGTGAAGATGAGCGGTCTGGGATCATGTTCTTGGGCTGACTCGGGAAGCTCCCTCCCACTGCGAAGAGGAACATACGGCGCCGACCCTGGCCATCTCCGACTACCTCAAAGACATTGAGGATTGGAGCTAACAGATAGAGCCGATTTCCTACAGCGGCTAGTACCGTTGGCTGATTCCTTTCCCTGCAGACAATTCCTGAGAATGAGCGTGTTCCTCCGTGATCACTGATCACCGCCTTATGGATGAGGCAGGCGGAACCACGGGATTCCCGTATTGCCCTGCCCAGCAGCAAGCACGCTAGCGACACACTTCATGGAATGACGCCCGGCAGGGACTCTCGTCTACGCCATCGGCCGGCGCCGGTGGCGTTATGCCTGGGAGACCGTCAGTGTCTCCCCTTCCTGCTCTGTTACCTTGACCCGCTCGCCAGCCGGCAGCTGCTCAGGGTTGGCAATCTGCCAGCGGGTGCCGCCCAGCAGGATGATGTACTCCCCCTTGGCATTCGGCATCCCCAGGACAAAGTTCCTGCCGACCAGATCGGTCCAGCAATCCTCATACGTCAGGCTCAGCGACATGATGGACCCCTTTCTTTATTTCTTCTCATCACGGACCAGTCTGGCAGAGTGGCCAAATCCGGGGGCAGGTTCGGACGACCGACACCCGGACATTGCCAGAGTCTCTGGCAGGAGCACTCCCCTATGCTGACCCTTTGGATCAGTGAAAAAAATTAACCCCAATATCCGTGATGCCCCAAGCCTTATGTCTGCCCTGACGGCTGAAAATTCTGCAACGTCTTGCTGGGTGAGACCACCATTTGGCTTCCCAACAAAGGCTGCACGACAGAGGCTAAGAGTGCCTGCGGCCCCTCTTCAGCCTCCTCGTGATCCTTGGGATTCTCCGACTCAGCAACTGCCTCCCCTATCGCCTTGATGGCGGCATCAACGACCATGCTCTGCGCGGAAACTGCCTCACTCATGAGGAAGGTCAGGTCCTCCCCTGCACTGTAGTCAGGATCCAGATTGAAGGCTGTGATCAGGTTCTGCCCAAGGGCCGTCTCTGTATGCCAGCCCGGCATGCGCGTATACCCCATACCGTCCTCGCACATGATGTGGGTGAGCCGTTGGCTGGCTGCCTGCTTGGCACGTATTACAGATCCTCGCTTCTCTTGGCTGCTTTTGGGTATAGGCCTGATTACATGGCTTGATCAAGTTCAATATTCGTCAGGTTCTTTAATCAAGTACTCCAAGCGATCAGCTTCGACCGCAAGTACATAAGCCGTAAACAGAAACTCTCTCTCTCCCATGGATCGCATAGGGTGCAATGCACGAGCCACCAAACATCCATCCGGCCGCACCAATGCCTCCACGAGATCAATCCCGTGGTTTCTCACCCAGGTCAAAGCAAGCAATCTGTCACGAGACAAGGTTCTAACAACATCTGCATTGGCAATCATGGCCTCGAACAGACAGTAACCGTGCGTTTGACGCACCCGAATCAGGTGACGACGGCGGCTTTCATCATTGAACTTGAACACAATCTCCATGCCATCACGACGTGGTTTACTCGAAATCGCTCCATTCCACCGATATCGCTTCTGAAGCAAACGATTCAGATCCTCATCGTCGCTGATCGACAGCGAAAATTTCTCTCGTGATAAGGATTCACTATCTTCGTCAACCGATCGGAAGCGTCTAAACAATCCGAGCACATCCCCCTGGCAGGTCACATCGTCATTCCCCACGAGCATTTCTGCCTCGTGATACAACACAAAACCATCTCGATCTTGCAGCCCAAAGGTTCGAGCGAGTG
>JBASJP010000227.1:0-13899 GCA_049655345.1 Moraxellaceae bacterium | reverse complement strand
ATCTTGAGCCGTGCCCGCTGTGCATTTTCCAGCGTGTGGCCATGATGGCCACCGGTGCGGTTGCCCTGCTGGCCTTCCTGCATGGTCCGACGGGGGTGGGGCGGCGCATTTATGCCGGCCTGACCGTGCTGGCCACTGCGGGCGGCCTTGTGGTGGCGGGCCGTCATGTCTGGCTGCAACAGCTGCCACCTGATCAGGTGCCGTCCTGCGGGCCTGGTCTGGACTACTGGCTGGATACGTTTCCCCTGTTCGAAGTGGTGGGCAAGGTACTGCGTGGCTCAGGCGAGTGTGCAGAAATCGACTGGATTTTTCTGGGTATCACGCTGCCCGGGTGGACGCTGGTGGTGTTTGCCGTGCTGGCCGTGCTGGCCGTCTGGCAGCTGGTCCGGCGCGACTGAATCCTCCCGCTTGCAGTCACCTGGTGACGGGCATAGGCTGAATACCCTTAACGAGGTTTGCCAAGGAGGCCTGTCATGCTGAGCCCGTCTAACGGTCCGGAAGATCACCATAACCGAGTCGATGCACTGGTTCGCCGCTGGCTGGAAGAACGCCAGTCCCTGATTGTGCTGATGATGGCGCTGGGGGATGACTCCCGCCGCCAGGCCGATCCGGTACCTTTGCCGGAGCGCGTGCAGGCTTTCTGCGAAGTGCTCATGGACTATGTGTCGGCCGGCTACTTCGAGGTGTATGACGAGCTACTGGCCGAGGGCGAGGCGCATGGCAAGCGTGTGCAGGCGGAAGGACAGGCCCTGTTCCAGCGGTTGCAGCCAACGCTGGATGCCATCATTCGTTTCAACGACCTCTATGAAGATCCTGAAGACGAGGCTGTGCAGGCCAGCCTGTCCCGCGAACTGTCCGGACTGGGGCTGGTGCTGGAAGGCCGCTTCGAGATAGAGGACCGCATGATTGCCCTGCTGCATGCGCCAGCCCAGACGGCTTCTGCCTGACGGGAATGCGCCCATAAAAAACCGGCCTCTGAGGCCGGTTTTTTATGGCTACCAGGCGGGATTACTTTTTCTTGCTCTTGGCGGCTGGGGCAGCTTCGGCAGCGGCGTCAGTCGCCGGTTTTTCGATGCCGAGCAACTCGACATCGAACACCAGAACGGCATTGGCGGCGATCGGGCCGGCACCCTGCTCGCCATAGGCCAGCTCGGGTGGCAGTGTGAACCGGTATTTGCCGCCAGTCTTCATCAGCTGCAGTCCTTCGGTCCAGCCAGGGATCACCTGATCAAGCTGGAACACGGCAGGCTCACCGCGATCCACCGAGCTGTCGAAGACGCTGCCGTCGATCAGTGTGCCATGGTAGTGCACCTTGACCATGTCAGTGGGTTTGGGCATGGCGCCCGTGCCCTGCTTGAGTACTTCATACTGCAGGCCGCTGGCGGTTGTCGTCACGCCCGCTTTTTTGCCGTTGCTGGCCAGGTAGGCAGTGGACTTGGCCTTGTTTTCGATTGCGGCACGATTGGCCTTTTCAACAGCAGCCATCTGCAGGCGGTTGCGGAATGCATCCAGCGTGGTTTTCATTTCTTCTTCGGTCAGGCGAGGCTCTTTCTTGGCAAAGGCATCACGAAAGCCGTCTACATAGGCATTTACATCGAAGGACTCGATGAGCTGTGAATGGCTTTTGCCGCTGATGAAGCCAATGCTGTAGGCGGCCTTGGCATCTTCACTTGCAAAGGCGGGTGCCGGGGCTTTCTTGTCAGCAGCAAGGCCAAGTGCGGGCAGGCTGGCCAGCAGGGCGGCAGCGATCAGGGTGCGCTTCATGAATTCTCCTTGTTGTTGATGGCCATGCCATGTGCCGGCCCGTGAACCATCGGGAGCATACTGTCAGGCAGCCTTGCTTGGCTATGCGCTTTTGTGTGCGCTGTGTGATGACAGGTTGCAGTGATGTTCCGCTTTCATTCACCTGCAATAAATTTGATCCAGATTCGCTTCCGGATGCGCATGGCTGCTCGCTTTTCTGTGGCACATCGTATATTTTTCGCTCAATGGACCTCTGTTTGATGAATCGCGTCCTGATGGCTCCGGATATGGTCCATCAAACAGGGGTTCGCCGTGCCAACCAATTGCGTTAACCACATGAGGATGTGCCCATGCCTGTTGCCAAGAAAAAGGCTGTAAAGTCTGCTGCAAAACCCGCCGCCTCGTCGGTGGACAAACTCAAGATGGATCTGGAGAAGCAAGTGAACGATCTGCAGGAACACTTCCAGAAGGTGGTTGAAAAAACCCAGAAGGAAGCAGAGAAGTACATCGAGTCGGCGCGCAAGCTGGTTGAAAAAGCTGAGGCCAACTACAAGGATCTGCAGAAGAAGATCGAGCAGCAGATCGCCAAGGCTGACAAGGATGCCGTCAAGGCAGTGAAGGAACGTGCCAACCTGGCGCAGTCCGAAGCCAAGGCTGCCCTTTCCGCTGCCAAGAAAGATTTCGAACAGGCTCGTAGCGCCATCAAGGGTCTGCAGCAGAAGAGCGAGCTCAAGGCCTATGTTCAGGCCAAGCTGAAGGGCGCCACCAAGGCTCCGGTCAAGGCCGCTGCCAAGCCTGCCGCCGCCAAGGCTGCCCCTAAGGCTCCTGCCAAGCCAGCCGCCAAGCCAGCTGCTCCGAAAGCTGCCGCAAAACCTGCTGCTGCCAAGGCCCCTGCCAAGCCGGTTGCTGCCAAGCCTGCTCAGGCCAAGGTTGCACCGAAGCCTGCTCCTGCTGCCAAGCCGGCCGCCAAGCCAGCTGCTCCGAAAGCGGCGCCCAAGGCGGTGAAGCTGAAGACGCTGGACAAGCCGGCTGCCAAGACGGCACCAAAGGCAGCTCCTGCCGCCAAGCCGGCCGTTGCGCCTGCTGCTGCAGAGCGTACCGTGCTGACGCCGCCTGCCGCCGAATAAGCGGGTGTGGTGACGAAAAACGGGCCTGCGGGCCCGTTTTTCATTTTGGCGGCGGATGCCGCGAGTCGGGCCACAAGCTGGTAGACTCCGCGCCCATGATTACTGCCTCCAACCTTGCCGTTCTGCGTAACGGCCGCGAACTCTATCGCGACGCTTCCTTTCTTCTTCATCCGGGCTGGAAAGTCGGTCTGACCGGCGCCAATGGCTCCGGCAAATCCACTTTTTTCGGCCTGCTGCAGGGCGAGTTCACGCCGGATGCCGGCCGTCTTGAGCGTCCGGCCGTCTGGACCGTGGCGCACATGGAGCAGGAGGTCAGTGCGCTGGAAATGAGCGCCATTGACTACGTGCTGGATGGTGACTCCGAGCTGCGCCAGGTGGAGCGCGATCTGGCGCTGGCCGAGAGCGAGGAACGCTACGAGGATCTGGCCAATCTCTATCAGCGTTATGACGAGATTGGCGGTTACACCTCGCAGTCCCGTGCCGCCAAGTTGCTCGCGGGTCTGGGCTTCTCCGATGCCGAGCAGCAGAAGAATGTGGCGGACTTTTCCGGTGGCTGGCGCATGCGCATCAATCTGGCGCAAACCCTGATGTGCCGCTCTGACCTGCTGCTGCTGGATGAACCCACCAACCACCTTGATCTGGATGCCATCCTCTGGCTGGAGGACTGGCTGCTGGCCTATCCGGGCACGCTCATCATGGTCTCGCATGACCGTGATTTTCTCGACAATGTGGTCGAGCACATCCTGCATGTCGAGAACGGCTCCATTACGCATTATCGTGGCAACTACTCCACCTTCGAGCGTACGCGGGCGGAGCGGCTGGCGCAGCAGCAACAGCAGTTCGAGAAGCAGCAGACCGAGGTTGCGCATCTCACCAAATACATTGACCGCTTCCGCGCCCAGGCCACCAAGGCGCGTCAGGCACAGAGCCGCATCAAGGCACTGGAGCGCATGACGCTGATTGCGCCGGCACATGTCGACTCGCAATTCAGTTTCCGCTTTCGCGAGCCGGAACGTCTGGCCAGTCCGCTGATCCGCATGGACGACATCAATGCCGGTTATGGCGAGCGCACGGTGATTGCCGGCGTGAACTTTTCACTGACGCCGGATACCCGCATGGGTCTGCTGGGGCCCAACGGCGCCGGCAAGTCGACGCTGATCAAGACGCTGGTGGGTGAGCTGTCGCCACTGCAGGGCGAGCGCACGGTGTCGGACCATACCCGCGTGGGGTACTTTGCCCAGCATCAGGTGGATCATCTTGACCTGAAGGCGTCACCGCTGCTGCAGCTCAGTCGTCTGGCACCGCGTGTGGAAGAGATGACGTTGCGCAAGTTTCTGGGCAGCTTCGGTTTTGGTGGCGAGCGCATTGATACGACCTGCGAGAATTTCTCCGGTGGTGAAAAGGCGCGCCTCGCCCTGGCGCTGATTGTGTGGCAGCGCCCCAATGTGTTGCTGCTCGATGAGCCCACCAACCACCTTGATCTGGAAATGCGGCATGCGCTGACGCTGGCCATCCAGGAGTATCAGGGGGCACTGGTTATCGTGTCGCACGAGCGTCATCTGCTGAAGGCTTGCTGTGACGAGTTCCTGCTGGTGGCCGATGGCCAGGCCCGGAATTTTGATGGGGATCTGGATGATTATGCGCAGTGGTTGCGCGAGTGGCGTGCGGCTCAGGACCCTAAAAAAGAGTCCAGAAAAGATACGAAGAAGGATGTGAAAAAGATGGCGCCCGAGCCGGCACCGGCGGCGCAGCCGCAGAAGAAGCCGGCTGGCAGCCGTGATCAGCAAAAAGCGCTGGCCAAGCTGGAGAACCAGTTGTCTGCCGTGCAGGACCGGCTGGTAGAGCTGGACGAGTTGCTGGGTGATGCCTCGCTGTACGAGCCGGCACGCAAGGATGATCTGGCCAGGCTGCTGGCAGAAAAGGCGGGTCAGGATGCCGAGTTGGAAGCGCTGGAGGAAAAGTGGCTGGCCTTGAGCGAGACTACAAACCAGTAACTTGATCTGTCAGGAAGTTGCGCTAGTCTCAGGGGCACTTATTGACCATGCACAAACGCAAGGAGACCCGCATGAACCTGAACAAGGCACTGGACAAGGCTTACGAAGGCAAGTCGCTGAAGGAGCTGGCGGATGCGCCGGTGGATGCACTGGCAGGGGTGAGCGAGGCGGATGCCAAGGCGCTGCTGGCGGCATTCAACGTGAAAACGGTGCGCGATCTGGCCAACCTGAAATACGTGAAGTGGGCGCAGGCGATCGTGACGCTGGCGGATACCGAGCAGTAAGCAGTCAGGGCTTTCCTGATTTAATAAAAAACCGGCCTTGATGGCCGGTTTTTTATTAAATTGTTCAGGCAACCGGTCAAGTCAGGCGAACATCGCTCAAGGCAAAAATGCTTGTCACTGGTTGGTGCCGACAGGAGCTGTTGCCGTTTCCATTGCGGTCAGAAACCGCAGGGCCTGTTCGCGGGTCTCGCCACACATTTCACGGTTTGCCTGCAGCCCGGCGCAGACGGCCGGACGCTCAGGGTTGCCGAAAATGCGGCAACGGTTGGCGTCGTCCAGTTGTATGCAGCGTACACCTGCCGGCTTGCCGTGCGGCATGCCGGGAATGGGTGAGGTTATCGACGGGGCGATACAACAGGCGGCACAACCGGAGCGACAGTCCATGGCGCCGTCAGTACAGGAATGTGCCGGTGCCGGCAGCAATCAGTTCGTTGCTGTCGTTGCGCAGTTCCATGCGGGTGACAAACACCTTTTTGCCAACGCGCAGCAGGGTGGCGGAGGCTTCGAAGTGCAGGCCGCGACCGGGGGCCAGGTAATCGACACGCATGTCGATGGTGCCCAGGCGGGCCAGGCGTGAGTAACGTTCATCGCGCGGAATCTCGTCTTCCTTCATGCGCTGGTAAACCGCGACCACGCCCATCATGCCGCCGACCATGTCCAGCGCGGTGGCAATCACGCCGCCATGCAGGATCTGCTTGAAGGTGTTGCCCACCAGTTCCGGCTTCATGTCGAAACGGGCGCGAACTTCTTCATTGGAGGCATGAACCAGTTCCATGCCGATCAGTTTTACAAACGGGGTGTGGTCAAAACTTGTCTTGAGCCGGTCCAGCAACAGCCTGCCCTTTTCTTCCGGTGTCAGTTCGGGGCGCGGTGGCGTGACGGTATCGCTGCTCATGGGATGCTTCCTGTGAAAATGCGCGGCCAGCGTAGCAGGCCTGCTCACGACCAAGCAATTGCTTGGTCGTGAGTGGCAGATGTCAGCTGGGTCAGTGCCGGGCTTTTGCAGGCGGTGTCCTGCCGTGCCTGTTCGTGCTGGTGGCGGGTGCATTGCGCAGGATCAGGTAGCCCAACACGGCCGAGAGCATGGAGCCGGCCAGAATGCCGAGACGGTCCACCATTTGCAGTGACGCGCCGTGGTCACTGAAGGCCAGCGAGCTGATGAACAGGCTCATGGTAAAGCCGATGCCGCAGATGACCGAGGCCCCGTACAGCTGCAGCCAGCTGGTGCGCTCGGGCAGTTGGGCAACGCCGCTTTTCACCAGCAGCCAGGCAAAGCTGAAGATGCCGATCTGTTTGCCCAGGAACAGGCCGAGGGCAATGCCGACAGGCACCGGATGCAGGATGTCGTCATGGGACAGATCGCCCAAGGCAACGCCGGCATTGGCGAAGGCAAACAGCGGCACAATCGCATAGATGATCCAGGGATGCAGGGCGTGCAGCACGCGCTCGGCCGGGGAGTCCTCGTCGGGATGGCTGCGGTCCAGCGGGATGGCCATGGCAATCACCACGCCGGCCAGCGTGGCGTGTACGCCGGACTTGAGCACGCTGACCCACAGGGCCAGTCCGATAATGCCGTAGGGCATCAGGCTGCGTACCCGCGACCGGTTCAGTACGACCAGGCCCAGCGCAAAAATGGTGGCCAGTGCCAGGGCACGGGTGGAGAGGTCGCTGGTATAGAACAGCGCGATGATGACGACGGCACCGAGGTCGTCCAGCACGGCCAGCGTCATGACAAAGATTTTCAGCGCGGGCGGCAGGCGTGAGCCGACCAGGGCGAGCACGCCAAGGGCAAAGGCGATATCGGTGGCCGAGGGAATGGCCCAGCCATGCCGGAAAACCGGGTCGTCGTGATTGAAGCCAAGGTAGAACAGTGCCGGCACCAGAATGCCGCCCAGGGCACACAGGCCGGGCAGGATGACCTGTCGCGGATCGGACAGATGGCCCTGCAGGAACTCCTTTTTGATTTCGAGGCCGACGGCGAGGAAGAACAGGGCCATCAGCCCGTCATTGACCCACAGCAGCAGCGGCTTTTCGACATTCAGGTCGCCCAGTCGTACCTGGCCGGTGATGGACAGGAACGATTCGTAGGCGGGGGCCAGCGTGCTGTTGGCGAACAGCATGGCCAGCACGGCGGCTGTAATCAGCAAGAGGCCGCCCTGCACATCCATGCTCATGGCACGCAGTGGTGCCAGCCATTTCTGCATCTCACTTCTCCCCTTGTCCGAGGTTAAAGACTAGCGGCTCGGGCAGGGGGAGGGAATGAAAATGTGACGTGACGTGCAGGCTCAGGCCAGATCGAGAACGGCATCCACCAGCTTGTTGATGCCGGCTTCGGCCTCGGTGATGCGTTCGGCCAGCATGTAGGCCGGGGTGCTGACAATCTTGCGTTCCTTGTCGATCACGCACTCGGTGACGGCGCAGGGCACGTGTACTCCCCCCATCTTCTCGATGGCGAGGGCGGTCGCGGTGTCGTCACCGATGGTGCAGCGGGTGCCGGGGCCGCCGATGGCGGGTGCCATGACCGGGGCAATGCAGATGAGGCCGACCGGCTTGCCTTCACGGTGCAGGGAGCGGGTAAAGATGGCCACCTCCTGATTGATGGTCATGTCATGGCCATGGGTGGCGAAGTTGCAGAGGTTGCGGGCGGCACCATAGCCACCGGGAATGATGACGGCATCAAAATCATCAACATGGGCCAGCGACAGCGGCTTGATGGCGCCACGGGCAATACGGGCGGCTTCGGCCAGCACGGAGCGTGTTCCGGTGGAGGGTTCGCCGGTGGCGTGGTTGATGACCTGTGCCTGATCGATGTCCGGGGCAAAGCACTGGACCTGGGCGTGGCGACGGTCAAGGGCCAGCAGGGTCAGGGTGGCTTCGTGGATTTCACTACCATCGAGGTAGCCCGAGCCCGAGAGGATGACGGCAACTTTTTTCATGGAACACTCCGTGTGCTGGCATGAGGAGAATGAGATGGCTACAGGTTATCAGAGACTTGGGCGGGGAACATGACCTGCCTCATGCGCTGGCATGATGATTGGGCTAATCTAGGAGGCTGAACGAAGTTTTTTGTGGGCGTCATGGCCCGGAGCTCCCATGTCCGATTTTTCTTTTTCCCGTGCCGCCTTTCCGGCGACGCGTCTGCGTCGTCTGCGCAAGAACGATTTTTCCCGGCGGCTGGTGCGCGAGAATGCCCTGACGGCGAATGATCTCATCTACCCCGTGTTTGTCCTGGAAGGCGAGAACCGGCGTGAGCCGATCATTTCGATGCCCGGTATCGAGCGCCTGTCGATTGACCTGCTGGTGAAAGAGGCGGCGGTGCTGGCGGCACTGGGGATTCCGGCGGTGGCACTGTTTCCGGTGACGCCCCCGGAGGCCAAGTCGCTGATGGCGGAAGAGGCCTTCAATCCCGACGGGCTGGCGCAACGCGCCGTGCGGGCGCTGAAAGCGGCGGTGCCGGAGCTGGGCGTGATTACCGATGTGGCACTGGACCCGTTCACCACGCACGGCCAGGACGGCATCATCGATGCAGATGGGTATGTGCTGAACGACCTGACCACGGAAATCCTGGTGAAGCAGGCGCTGTCGCATGCCGAGGCGGGTGCCGACATCGTGGCGCCGTCGGACATGATGGATGGCCGCATCAGTGCCATCCGCATGGCGCTGGAGCATGACGGCCACATCAACACCAGCATTCTGGCGTACTCGGCCAAGTATGCGTCCAGCTACTACGGTCCCTTCCGTGATGCCGTGGGCAGTGCCGGCAACCTCAAGGGTGGCAACAAGAACAGCTACCAGATGGACCCGGCCAACCTCGACGAGGCGCTGCACGAGGTGGGGCTGGATCTGGCGGAGGGTGCCGACATGGTGATGGTGAAGCCGGGCATGCCCTATCTGGATGTGGTGCGTGCCGTGAAGGACACCTTCCGTGCCCCGACGTTTGTCTATCAGGTGAGTGGCGAATACGCGATGCACATGGCGGCTATCCAGAACGGCTGGCTGAAGCGTGAGCCGGTCATTCTGGAGTCGCTGCTCTGCATCAAGCGGGCCGGGGCGGATGCGATCCTGACGTATTTTGCCAAGGAAGCGGCGCAGTTGCTGAAGGCGGGCGGCTGAATCCGGTTTTAATAAATATGTCACCGGGCTGTAGTGAAATGGCGGGATGACAAAGGAACCTTTGATGGCGGCACAAGAGCAGACTCTCCTGGTCTCGGACATTGATCTGAACGACCCGGAGTATTACATCAATCGCGAGCTCAGCATTCTCGCATTCAACCTGCGGGTGCTGGAGCAGTCGCTGGACGAAGTCCACCCGCTGCTGGAGCGGCTGGGGTTCCTGCGCATCTTTGCCAGCAACCTCGACGAGTTCTTCGAGATCCGTGTGGCCGGGCTCAAGCGCCAGTTGTCACTGGGACGTGCCAGTCCGGGGCCGGACGGCATGCTGCCGCATGAGGTGCTGTCCCGGATTTCCGATGTCTGTCATGACGCAGTGGATCGCCAGTACCGCATCCTGAATGATGTGTTGCTGCCGGCGATGGCGCAGGAAAACATCCGTTTTCTCAAGCGCGACCAGTGGAGTGAAAAGCAGGCGGCCTGGGTAAAGAAATATTTTCGTGAGCAGGTTTATCCGGTACTGACGCCGATTGGCCTGGACCCTGCCCATCCGTTTCCGCGTGTGGTGAACAAGAGCCTCAATTTCATTGTGTCACTGGAGGGCAAGGATGCTTTCGGTCGTGCACTCAATCTGGCGATTGTGCCTGCACCACGTTCCTTGCCGCGCATGATTGCCATGCCGTCGGACGAGGGCAGCACGGATGACTATGTGTTTTTGTCCTCTGTCATTCACGAACATGCCGGTGAGCTGTTTCCCGGCATGACGGTGCAGGGCTGCTACCAGTTCCGTGTCACGCGTAATGCAGATTTGTCCATTGATGAAGTGGATGTGGATGACCTGGCCATTGCGCTGAAGGACGAGCTGTTGTCGCGTCGCTATGGTGATGCGGTGCGTCTGGAGGTGGCAGAGAACTGCCCGCGTCATCTGGTGGATTTCCTGCTCAAGAAGTTCGGGCTGACGGAGGAGTTCCTCTATCGCGTGAACGGGCCGGTGAATCTTGCCCGGTTGATCACGGACATTGATCGTCCGCGCTTGCGATACAAGCCGTTGATCCCATCCATTCCTGACCGGCTGGCACGTGCCGAAAACTATTTCGAGGCGCTGGCAGAAGGGGATGTGTTGCTCAATCATCCTTTCGAGTCGTTTACACCGGTGGTGGAGTTCTTGCGGCAGGCGGCACGTGATCCGAATGTGCTGGCCATCAAGCAGACACTGTACCGCACCGGTAACAATTCGGAGATGGTCAGTCTGCTGGCTGAGGCGGCGCGTAACGGCAAGGAAGTCACGGCCGTGATCGAGCTGCGTGCCCGTTTTGACGAGGAATCGAATATCGAGGTGGCGGCCAAGCTGCATGAGGCTGGTGCGGTAGTGGTGTACGGCATTGTCGGCTACAAGACGCATGCAAAAATGCTGCTGGTGGTACGGCGCGAAGGGCGCCGTCTCAAGCGCTATGTGCACATGGGGACTGGCAATTATCATGCGGTCACGGCGCGCATTTATACCGACGTGTCGTTGCTGACGGCCGAGCCCGAGCTATGTGAGGATGTGCACAAGCTGTTCCAGCAGCTGACGGGTATGGGCAAGCTGGCCAAGCTGAAAAAGCTGTTGCATGCGCCGTTCACCCTGCATGCGCGGTTGATGGAACATATTGAAAACGAAATTGCCAATTGCAAGGCAGGAAAGCCGGCCCACATCATTGCCCGCATGAATTCGCTGACGGAAAAGCAGCTGATCCAGGCGCTGTATCGGGCCAGTCGTGCCGGCGTGACGGTGGATCTGATTGTGCGTGGTATCTGCTCCCTGCGTCCCGGCATTCCGGGGGTTTCGGAAAACATCAGGGTGCGTTCGGTAATCGGCCGGTTTCTGGAGCACTCCCGTGTGTTCTGGTTTGCGAATGGTGGCGAGGAAGTGATTTATTGCTCCAGCGCGGACTGGATGGATCGCAACATGTTCTTCCGTGTGGAAACCTGTTTCCCCATTACCGACCCGGTGCTGGCGAAGCGTGCCAAGCAGGATTCACTGCTGGTCTACCTGACGGATAACCGGCAAAGCTGGATGCTGCAGCCGGATGGCAGTTATCGCCAGCAGGCCGTGGACAGTGGCAAGGAAAAAATCGCCCAGCAGCAATTGCTGGAAAAGCTGTCACAGTCCTGACGGCGGCGCGTGACGAAAAAAGCCCCTGCGTGAGCAGGGGCAGTGTGGAGACACCACCAGCAACCTGCGCACACATCAGACATCCGTGCGCAGGTTGCTGGTGGCAACCAGATTGCTGATGATGTCGGTATCGCCGCTGCTGCCGGTGACAAGATCAACATTGCTCAGCACGATTCTCTGGTCGGTGGCGCTGGCGTAATTGCTGCCGTCAAAGGCGCCGGTACTGCTGACGCTGATGACGGTGTCGCTGCCATCCAGATCGAAGTGCAGGTAGTCGGTGAGCGGTGCACTTTCTTCGCCGACGAGCAGGTCGCGCAGGTCAAGCTGGTCACCACCGATGCCGTCCGCAAAGTCAGTGATTGTGTCTTCTGCCGGGCTCATGGTGGTACCGCCTTCCCCGAGTTGCCACACGAAGACATCTGCGCCGGTGCCGCCGGTCATGGTGTCATTGCCGCTGTTGCCGATCAGGGTGTCGTTGTCGGCACCACCATCCATTGTGTCGTTGCCGCTGCCGCCGTCGAGCAGGTCATTGCCTGCAAGCCCGTTGAGGGTGTCGTTGCCGGCGCCGCCATAGAGGGTGTCGGCATCGGCCGTTCCCGTGATGGTGGTGCCGGTGGCGAGGGCGGCCGGTTCAAAGGTCACCGAGAGGCTGCCATCCACACTGTCGCCGTCGGTGTCGGTCAGGGTCAGGTCAAAGCTTTGCTCAATCGGTGTGCCGGTATCGGTAACCAGTACTTCCAGATTGCTGAGTGAGAATTTGGCGTCGGTAGCGTAACTGTCATCGTTATAGATCTCGATACGGCTGTAGCCGTCAGCGGTCAGGGTTACGATGTTGAAGTCGGATTGTGCTCCGCTTACGGTCCATGTGCCGTCACCGTGATCCACGAATGAGATGCCAGCCGCATTGCCAGTATCAGAGGCAGCCAACAGGACGCCAAGGGAACTGTATACCAGGATCTTGGTGATGGGGTCGAGCGGATCGTTGTTCAGGTTTTCGTCAGTGTCGGCGTCGTAGGCCTTGAGCAGGATGCTCGCGGTGGTGCCGCCGGCAATCTGGTTGATACTGAAACTGAAGCCATTAATGGTGTTGTTGGTATTCACCAGATAGTCGTCACCACCATTGGCTGTCGAGAATTCGCCAAAATCAATGCGCAGGCCTTCGGGAAAATTGACCCATTGCGAGTCCACACCTACGTCATCCTCATCGCTGTTGACCGAGGTGGCGCCGCCCACCGGTGTAAACAGGATTTCCTGGCCAGCTACACCGGATTCCACGATCTTGAAGGAAGGATTACCGGCTTCGCCGGTACCGGAAAGATCGGCGAAGCCGACACTGGCGCCGTTATCAATTACGCCGGACATGGTCACGCTATAAGTATCGTTGGCGAGAGCGAAGTCACTGTCCTGGTTCAGGGTGACAGTGAAGATGGAATTGCTGGTACTCACCGCACCTTCGGTCGCTGCGGTGGAGCCGGTCAGGGTCTGGCCATCGGCAGAGACGTAAAGATAGATGGAGTCACCCAGAGAGGTGAGTCCGCTGTCGGTGCCATCCTGGCTGCTGCTGAAGGTGATCAGGCCGGCCTGATCGGCGCCGGTGTTATTGTCGATGTTGCCATCAATATCCAGTGCAAAGCTGCCGGAGCTGCCGTCGGCATTATTGACGTAACCTGACAGTGGCGAAAATGCCTGTGGCACATCGTCAATAATCTGGATGCTGAGAATGTCGTTATCGGCATCGCCATCAGCATCTGTGACGGTCACGGCGAGATTGTCGAAGAGACTGTTTTCGCCATTGCCACTGCTATGAGCTTCGTTGTCGTCAAGACTGTAGCTGTAGCTGACGGTACCGCCATAGGAGTTTCCGCTATAACCGTCAATGGTCAGCGTGTTGCCGAGTGCGGTGACAATGACGACCGGTACCGTGCCGCTGTTGGCCAGGTCGGCATAACTGATAATGGTGCCGCCAATGGTGAGGTCGTCGACGCCATCGGGGGCACTGATGCTGAAATTGCCGCTGGTGGTGAGCGGTTCCTTGTCGGTGTCGGAGCCATCCGGCAGATCGTCTTCGTCGACCAGTGCATCACCGCCCTGGCCACTCGGGGTGAGGTTGGTGATGGTGACGCCATCATCGTCATTGCGAATGGTGAGTGTGAGCGTGGCGGTGTCGCTGTCGCCGTCACTGTCGGTCAGTGTGTAATTGAACACTTCATTGGCAGTGGCACCGCCGACCAGATTTACAAAATCGGCATCGCTGGTGTTGAGCGTGTAGCTGTAACTGCCATCGGCATTGAGAGTGAGCGTGCCGAACGTGCCGGCAAGAACGGCGGGGGTGACACTGGCGCCGTCAGCGCCCTGCACATCATTGCCCAGCACGTTGCCGGTGGTGACGGTGCTGTTCTCCGACACGATGTCGGGGTCGGTGTTGTTGATGGCGTCGGGGACGTCGTCGACGATGTTGATGCTGAGCGTATCGTTGGCGCTGTCAC